>CALIGP010000090.1 GCA_938021455.1 uncultured Lewinella sp.
TTTGCTGACGGCTCCCTTTAGACCATTCGGTGCCCGAGCGAAGCCCGACCTCGGTCCCTGAGCGTAGTCGAATGGGTGTGGAGGGCGAAGTCGAGGGGCAAAATAGCTCAGCTGTGCATTTCGTGATACACACGCCAGAACCCACGAAAGTATACTAAATACGATGTTGCTTACCTTTATATTAAAGGGCGCGGACGCAGGATGCAAAGATTGTTTTTTGCTTCGCTCCCACACAGGGGGGCTGGCCGAACATTGCCTGCTATTCGTGTCACTTCAATTCTCTAGCGCTTGAAAATTCTTACCCAAAGCGAATATTTTGGCGTGCAGCGCCGGGAGTTATTCCATAAGGGCATCAGCCTTTCGGAGTACGATTATTTCGAGCCCGGGACCCCGATGCACTACCACGAGAACCCTTACTTCATGTACGTGATCGCGGGGAATATGATTGATATCAATAAGTCAGGTTCTTCCTTATTGCCTCCGGGTAGCTTGATGTTCCTTAATTGGGAAGAGGTGCATCGGTCAGAGAAAAAGACTAACCGGGGCCGTGGTTTCCATTTGCAAATCGAGCGTAATTGGCTGGAAGCCCAGGATATAAACGCCAGCCTCTGGGAAGGAAGTCAGGTGCTGAAGCACCCTGATTTTCATCTGCAACTGAGCAAAATTCACTACGAGTTCCGGCAAGCGGATGACTTTTCCGTAATATCCATTGAGTTATTAGTACTGGAGCTTTGTGGAATGTTGACGGATAAATTTGCCGTACCGCTGAAGCATTCGCCAATCTGGATGGATCAACTCAAGGCATTATTGCACGCAGGTGGAGACCATCTTAGTCTAACGGAGTTATCAACAGAGCTCGGGGTTCATCCCGTTCACATCTCCCGGACGGTGCCTGCTTTTCTGGATAGTACCCTCGGGGAATACCTGCGTAAGCTTCGGATAAGTAAGGCCCTGCCGCTTTTGCTTAGCCAGGAGCAGTCTCTTGCTCAAATTGCCTTCGAAAGTGGTTTCTCCGATCAGAGCCATTTCAACAGAGTGTTCAAATCCTACTACGGCCAAACCCCTGCACGATTTAGGAAACAGCCTTATTTGTAGGGCAGGTTAATTTCGTTCTATTGGGGCTAGTAGGCCTTGCCTACTTTTGGCAGGAACTTTTAAACTTGCCCCTAATGATCAGACACATTGCCACCTTGTTTCTCCTCGCCACTATCTTCCAAAGTTGTTTGTCGGCCCAGCCAAACGACATGAAAGCCTACAACGGAGACTGGGAGGCAACACTTTCTGCCTGGACTTTCAGCCATCAGCTAACCTTCATCCCGGAAGCCAGCGATCAATGGCGGGTAACGATGGGTAACGAAGCGTTTTCTCATAGCCAATTGCTTACCTCTTCGGGAGAGAAGGGGCAGGTCGTTCTGGAATTCAGTGAGTTTATGCACTTTGTAGGAGCGTTGAGCGATGATGAAAAGACACTCTCGGGCTTCCTGCAAACGACCTATACTAAATTCCGACTGACCCTGCGCGATGACGGAAAAGGGGGCTATGCGGGTAAATGGAATAGCTTCTACGTGCCCAAGCTCCAGCCCGCAAAATTGTACTTGTCTATAGAAAACGGAGAGGGAGATAATTATGAAGCCTATCCCATTTTGCCCGATAACCGCTACCGGGGTACCTACGCCGATAATTTCCAAAAATCAGCGGACGAGATCAGCTTTATTGATCGGCGGACCGGCTATTCGTTTAAAGGCTTCCTGCGAGGAGATACTATTCTAATGGAGTTACACATCGGTGGTGGTCAAGTCGGAGGTATGTCCTTCATAAGATCTACGGAAGACTGGGAAATAGGGACTACGACAGATTACAGTCCGGAGGAGCCTCGTCACCCAAGCCCAGAGGAGGATGGCTGGCTCACTGGCCCCTTGTCGGCAGTCTCGAATAGCGAGGCTTCCCTTGATCGCATGGTTGATAGTATTGAGGTAGAGGCCCTCACGAACGTACACAGTGTATTGATGGCTCACCGGGGAACCCTGGTCTACGAAAACTACTTTAACGGCTTTCAGCCTGACTTACCTCACGATCAGCGCTCGGCGGCCAAGAGTTTCGCCTCGGCCATCATCGGCATCGCCCTGGAGGATAAGGTATTCCAAGACGTAAACGATGCCCTGTACGACTATCTGCCGGAGGATTACCAAGCCACCAAAGACGAGCAAAAGGCCCGGATTACCCTCAAGCACCTCCTAACGATGAGCTCTGGCTTAGACGCCATTGATTTTGGCATTGATCGGGTAGGGCAGGCAACGGAAGACAATTACCAAATGACCCGGGATTGGCTAGAGACCGTCCTTACCGCCCCCATGATTTACGAGCCGGGAGAACACTGTAACTATGGTTCCGCTAATCCTTTCCTGCTTGGGGTGGCTTTAGATCATACGCTGGAGCAGCCGGTAGACGACTACTTCCACGAACGGCTCTTCGGTCCGCTAGGAATTGAAAATTACTCCATCCAGATCGACCCTGATGGCCGCTTTTACTTTGGTGGAGGAACTTACCTAGGTCCCCGGGATATGCTGAAGTTCGGAGAGTTGTACCGGCAGGGTGGGGTATGGAAGGGAGAACAAATACTAAGCCCCTCCTGGGTCGAACAATCCTTTACACAGTATGGCGTCCTGGAAAATACCAGCGAGAAGAACGGATACGGCTACCTGTTCTGGCTCAGAAGCTATCAGGTAGGAGAACGGACCGTTGACGCTTATGAAGCCAGAGGGGCTGGCGGACAGTACATCTGTATTATCCCCGATCTCGAGCTGGTCATCGTGATCACTTCGGGGAATTATCGTAATGGTCGCTACTGGCAGCCGGAGGTAATTATTGAGGAGTATCTGTTGCCAGTTTTTGGGGAGTAGGGGAGTGGAAGTGGGTACTTATCCCTCCGCATTAAACACCCGCCCATCCTCACAGCGCACCACCCGAGCCTGAAAAGTATCCAGCAGCCGGTAATCATGGGTAGCGAAGAGGACCGCCGATCCGTTCTCCGTCGCTAGCTGCCGCATCAGGGTGAGGATCTCACGGCTGGTTTCGGGGTCGAGGTTACCGGTTACTTCGTCGGCAATGAGTAAGGCGGGTTTGTTGAGCAGGGCGCGGGCGAAAGCGACGCGCTGCCGCTCGCCGCCGCTCAGGGTATGGGGCATGGACCGGCGGCGGTCGGCCAGCCCGACGGCCGTAAGCACTTCATCCACCCGTTTCTCGGCATCGGGGCCTTTCTTCCAGCCGGTAGCGCGTAGGGCGAAGCGGAGGTTGTCTTCTACGCTGCGGTCCATAAGTAGGTTGAAGTCCTGAAAGACGATGCCTAGTTGGCGGCGGAGTTTCGGTATTTTGCGCCTACCTAATTTGTGCAGCGGAAAGCCACTGACGGTACCCGAGCCAGCGGCGAGGGGTAGGGCGGCGTAGAGGGTTTTGAGGAGGCTCGACTTCCCGGCACCCGTTTTGCCGACGAGATATACGAACTCGCCTTCCGCGATGGTGAGGTCAACTTTCTCCAGAATGTTGCGCTCACCCTGCCGGATGTTTGCGCCCCGCAATTCCACAATTGCCGTTGCCATAGGTATAACTTTTGTGTCCGCAAGATAACGAAATGGCTTTCGGTGGTATCATTTTGCTGTACAAACGTACCTTGCACCTGCGTCCGCGCCGTTAACTTAGTATGATAGAAAGGATAGTGATGGTCGTATGATAGTACGTGCACTGTGCATCCTGACCCGAAACAAACCCAGCATGATTTCAAGACTACTTTATCTCTGCCTGCTTATCGTCATGATTTGGGCGCTTCCGCAGGATGCCATGTCCCAGAAATACAGCAATGAATTCCTGACCATCGGGGTGGGCGCCCGCGCCCACGGTATGGGCACGGCCGTAACGGCCAGCCAGCAGGATGTCTATGCGCCGGCCTGGAACCCGGCTGGACTGGCGGGCCTCTCTCCGGATGCCGGACTGGAGATCGGTGCCATGCACGCCGAATGGTTCGGCGGTGTGGGTAACTACGATTACCTCGGCTTTACGCTACCACTCTCCGGCAATAACCAGCGGATCGGCTTTAGCCTTATTCGTTTCGGAATCGATAATATCCCCAATACCCTGTCGCTCTACGAGGCGGACGGAACGATCAACTTTGACAACGTAACCGAGTTCTCGGCAGCAGATTATGCTTTCCTCGGCACCTACGCCCGGGCTTACCCGAAGGCCAACGGTACGCTCCGCCTTGGCGGTAACGTCAAGGTAGTACATCGCACCATCGGCGAATTTGCCAACAGCTGGGGCTTCGGCCTCGACCTGGGCGCACAGCTGGAAAAGAAAAATTGGACCTTCGCGCTCTTAGGACGGGACATCACCTCAACCTTTAATTTTTGGTCCTTCAGCTTTACCGAAAGCGAGAAAGAAACGCTGCAGATTACGGATAATCTCGTGCCCATCAATAGCCTGGAGAGTACTAGCCCAACCTTCGTACTCGCCGCCGTCCGGAAGTTCTCCATCACGGATAACATCAACCTAAGCGCCGAACTTGACCTCATCGCTACCACCGATGGTAAACGCAACACGCTGCTCTCGGCTGATCCTATCAGCGTAGACCCTGCCTTCGGCCTGGAAGCAGACTACGGGGAGTTCATCTATGTCCGCGCCGGCGTTTCTCAGTTGCAGCGTATTCAGGACTTTGATATGCAGGAGCGGCTTAACTCACGTCCTTCCATCGGCCTTGGCCTTAAAGTTGGTCAATTGAACGTCGACTATGCCTACACCGACCTCGGTGAGGACGACGGGCGGTCAACTTATAGCCATATTGTTTCGCTGAAATTGGGGCTTAAGCCTAGGGAGTGATTAGTTCTTTGGTCTGTTGGTATTTTGGGCTGCTGCATGCTTAAGGCAGAGCGGTTAAGCTTGCGATATCGTTTGCGGAAGAATAAGATTTAACGCCATATTCCACCTCGCTAAAAATCGGTAGTCTCTCACACCGGTGAAACGCGGTAGCCCAAAACACCAAAGAACCAAAATACCAAAGAACTAATCACTCCTTCCGCGCAATCACCGCCACCTCCTTAACCGCCATCTGGATCGTCAGCGGTAACCGCCCTTCCAGCAGCGTAACTTTCCCCCGACGCATACTGTCCCGAACCTCCGGCGTGTAGTGGCGAATCGTGATGAGTTCCAGCCCCCGATCGATGGTGGTCTTAAAATCGTCCTCTATGAGCGCGCAGAATCGTTCGATGCGATCATCAATGTCATTGACCACTACGTTGAAGCTAATGGCCGTATTCTGCATCATATTCACCTGGAGACGGGTCGTCGTAATGTGCTCGAACAACTCCCGGATATGGTGCTCGGCCACAAAGCTAAAGTCACGGGTACTGATGTTGACCAGGGCTTGCTCCTTTTCGATGGCCACCATTGGCGGGTAAACGTCTCCGGCATCGGCGGATATCTCCGTGCCGGGCTCTGCCGGCGTTACGAAGCTGCGTACGTGGAGCGGAATACTCTTGTTCTGCAGCGGCTTAATTGTCTTTGGGTGAATGACGCTGGCGCCGTAATACGTCATCTCAATCGCCTCTTTATAGCTCAGACGGTCCAACTTCGTGACGTTCTCGAATATCCGGGGATCAGCGGTCAACACGCCCGGTACGTCCTTCCAGATTGACATACTTCCGGCATCGAGGCAGAAGCTAAAAATCGCTGCGGAGTAATCGGATCCCTCCCGCCCTAGTGTGGTCGTGAAGTTCTCGGTCGTGGAGCCGATAAAGCCCTGGGTGATGACTAGATTTCCTCCCTCTAAAATGGGCGTCACATGTTGCTTAACTCTTTGTTGCGTCTCCGGCCACTGTACCCAGCCTTCGCGGTAGGTATTGTCGGTAATGATACAGTCGCGAGCGTCGAGCCAAACCGAGGATAGACCCGAATGATGAAGGTAAGCGGTAACAATGTGGCTACTGATGAGTTCGCCCAAAGAGACGATCTGATCGTAATCGTAATCGTAACTCTCGCTGGGGGGATCGTCGAAAACCCATTCTATGGTGACGAATAGATCATTAACGGCGGCAGCAAGACCATCCGGAGTTTCTCCGAAAAGCTCCTGAATGGTGGTAAACGTTGCGTTGCGCAGTTCGGTCAATCGCTGATTGGCCAGCTCAATGTTTCCTTCAAAATAGGCCCGGGCTACTACCTCCAATGCATTAGTTGTTTTGCCCATCGCGGACACCACAATAACCAGTTGCTGACCTTTATAATCCTGTAAAATATTAGCCACATTACGGATGGAGGTAGCATCTTTTATGGATGCACCACCAAACTTGAAGACATTGAGATCGGCGTTTAACATGGAGGAGGTATTGGAGAATAAAATTTTTGGCGGGCAAAGATAATAAGGGCGTGGACATCGAAGATGGCGTTTATGCCGAGCGAAGCCTAGGTACGGGTGCAATAATTTTGTAGGAGAAGCAAGGAGCAGGCATTTGATGGCTTATCTTGCAAATCTTAATTGTTGACTATGCTGGCAAGCTTCAAAAAAACAGCTCATTACTTCTTCGATTGGAACCTGGAACGTATTGAACGTTGCTTGGAAGAAATAACGGAGGATCAACTCTGGGCTCGTCCCAACGCCAACTCCAACAGTATCGGCAACCAACTGTTGCACCTGGAGGGAAATATCCGTCAGTGGATCATTGCCGGAATGTCAGAGCAAGCCGATGTACGAGTGCGTGATGCCGAATTTGCCGCCACTCGCGGCCCCTCCGCTTCTGCTTTGATCAATCAACTTTCCATCGCGATAAAGGAAGCCAAGGCCATTATCAATGACCTTAGCGAAGAAGAGATGACGCGCGACCGCCCCGTACAGGCTTACGTTCATGACGCAACCTTTATCGTCATGCACGTTGTTGAACACTTAAGCTACCACACGGGACAGATTATTTTTCAGACCAAGGCTCTTCGTGACCTGGACTTAGACTTCTACGGAGACGTAGACCTGAACAAGAAGGGCTGAGTTTTATATTCTCTACTTTAGGTTTGGTAAACAAAACCACAACCCGTATCTTTGCGCTCCGAAAATAACAAAGCAATGAAAAAAGATCTTCACCCCGATACTTACCGCACGGTAATCTTCCGCGATATCAACGCTAACGTATCCTGGTTAGGACGCAGTTGTGCTAAGACGCGTGACACGGACACTTACGAAGATGGAAATGAGTACCCGCTACTCAAGCTTGAAATCTCTAATGCTTCTCACCCTTTCTTTACGGGTAAGATGCAGTTCGTAGATACGGCTGGTCGTATCGATAAGTTCAACAAGAAGTTTGGCAAGAGCCGCTTCGCTAAGAAAATGGACGGAAACGAAGAAGCTCCAGCTGAAGAAGCAACCACAGAAGGCTAGACCTTCTCTCCCGCTTTTTCGATTAGCCGAAAGCCCGAAGTGAATCTTTTTCACTTCGGGCTTTCGCTATTTCTTTATTAGCCTGATACTTGAGATGTCAAATATTATACTTTTCGACGCCGAAGTGCGTACCCATTTGTTGCCTTTGACATTTGCCCGGCCCGTAGCCGACCTCAGAGTTGGAATTCTGACCATCCGGGAGAAATGGGAGCGACACCTCGGTATGTCCGCTTCTTTTCTAACGCAGGATTACCTGCAGAGTCAATTCCCCCTACAATCCGGAGAAGTCAACCTACTCATCAATGGCAGTATTCTTCCCACCGAAGAATTTATCGCACTGATCCTCGACCTCGCCCCAGGTCAGGCCTACCTGAATAATGGAGAACTGCTGGCCGCTTGTCTGGATCAGGAGTCTGTTGTTTCTTTGAAGAATGACGCCGATATTGGTAAGGTAGAGGCCTTTGATATTGGGGATGTAGAGCTGCTGAGAATCAATCATCCGGCAGATATTTTCGCCACTAATGGTGGCGCCATTCGACAGGATTTTAAGCTACTCACTTCCGGCAGAGAATCTGCTCCCTTGCCCGTTACGAATACGCTCATTGGCCCGCCTGAGAACTTGTTTATTGAAGATGGTGCCAGAATAGAAGCCTGTATTCTAAACGTAGAAAATGGCCCCATCTACCTGGGGAAAGATTGCGTAATCCTGGAAGGAAGTATGATTCGTGGACCTTTCTGTGCAGGAAATAAAAGTGTGGTCAAAATGGGCGCAAAAATTTATGGTGGGACCACTCTTGGGCCTTCCGTAAAGGTAGGCGGAGAGATCAATAATGTCGTGTTTCAGGCCAATAGCAATAAGGGGCATGATGGCTTTTTGGGTAATGCCGTAATCGGCGAATGGTGTAACATTGGTGCGGACACGAACGCCTCCAATATGAAGAATGATTACAGCGACATCAAAGTATGGTCCTATGCTGCCGAAAGACGGGTCTCATCCGGTCGCCAGTTTCATGGCCTTATCATGGGCGATCATTCCAAGGTGGGGATTAACACTATGTTCAATACAGGAACCGTAGTTGGCTTCTCGGCTAATGTCTTTGGGGCTGGTTTTCCCCCTGTCTTTATTCCTTCCTTTAGCTGGGGAGGCGCGGAAAAGATGACTTCCTATCGGGTGGATAAGGCTATGCTTACGGCTGACCGAATGATGCAACGTCGTGACCAATCACTGACCGAAAATGATAAAGCTGTTTTTGAGCATATTTTTGAAGAGAGCAAAAGTTTTCGCGAGAAGAATAGGTAGCCAACAGAACTAAAAATGGGGACGCAACCAATTGGCTACGCCCCCATCAGGTGTTAATAGGAATAGGTTGAATGCTGCTGTTATTCTGCGTTACCTCTTTTCTAGAATGGAATGACGTCTTCAGCTACGACAGTCGCTTTTTTCTTGGCTCGCTTAGTGGCGGGCTTAGCAGTAGATGGCTGAGCGACCTCTTCAAGTTCCTGCTCCGCAGCAGCCTGCCGGCCGCTACTCAGAAAAGTAAAGCTGTCAGCAACGATTTCTGCCGTCACTCGTACCTGATCGTGCTTATCGATCCACTTGCCATAGCGTAAGGCCCCGGCAATGCAAACCTGGCTGCCCTGTACAAGGTGCTTGTCGAATACTTCGGCGAGCTTGCCATACGCCTTGATCTTGTGCCACTCCGTACGAGTCTGGCGGTTCCCTTCTTTGTCTTTGAAGTAATCATTTGTGGCTAGGCTGAACTCCGTAGCCAGGCGGCCACTGGGTAGCGTAGTCGTTTTGGGGTTACTGCCAAGGTTGCCAATGAGGGTGATAGAATTGCGAACTTGCATAAGAAATTATTTGATGGACCGCGTTGGTATGGTTGTTGAAAACACGACCCGGGTGGGTTAATTCGCCACGTCAGGAGTAGAGATTTTGAGTTAACATCCCTTTCATTCGGTGACAGTGCAAAGATGAGGGGAGGGGCAAGCCGTAGTCGTTTATTATACGTATACTTACGTTTATATGCGTATATAAACGTTTTTATACGTATAAATACGGCTTATATTGTTGATTGTCAGTTTTTTGTGATTTTTTTGATTTTTAAAAAAAAGACTATGTCTTTTTGCGGCCATACTAAATGGACATACTAAACCGACTGTCCAATCCTTACCAGCTCATTAAAAAGCCCCCGCCACCAATACTCCCGTGGGAATACCCCATGTAGATTTCTTTACTTCATATGTTCTTTATAAAACTAAGTGTCTGAGGGTTTGATATTGTCTCCTTACTTTTAGCACATACCCACAGATCATGCTACGATACTTACCACTTATATTTTTACTGGTTGCCTGTTCCCGAGATCCACTGGTTCTCGAAGTAATAGAAACCAATGAGGCCGTCGCGGAGACCGGCCTCCAGGCAATTGAAGGACTCACTGAAGGCGCTGTACTAGAG
>CALIGP010000091.1 GCA_938021455.1 uncultured Lewinella sp.
AGAGACAGATCTCCGGTGGCAGGTTCCCGGCGTAGGTATGACTGATGGGCAGACCGGCCATACCAACCTGATCGAAGGTGCCGTCTCCCCAGCTGATGTCCACCAGCATGCAGGGTCCAAACAATGGATTACTCACCGTAACCGTGTTCCCTACACGACTAATGACGTAAGCGTTGAGGGCATCAAAAAAGCGTCGC
Source organism: uncultured Lewinella sp. (assembly GCA_938021455.1). Classification (GTDB taxonomy): domain Bacteria; phylum Bacteroidota; class Bacteroidia; order Chitinophagales; family Saprospiraceae; genus Neolewinella. The sequence continues at coordinate 198 of CALIGP010000091.1, forward strand.
TCATCACAGCAGTCAATACTGTCCGTACCACTACACAGGTTTTCGTTCTGATAGTTGGGTGGTACGGCCGTAAGGCCATTCGTCGGCATCGGGAGTTGGTAGAGGGTGTCGGGCACCTTCGTGCGTTGCATCTGAATGGCGTTGCCGACGTAGACCAACGTCGTGTCCACCAGACAGGTATCCGCCAGGCTGAGGCTGAAAGAGCCGTGGAAGACGTCATAATCGCCGAAGCCATCAGTGTGGTTCTGGCGGCCATCGGTATAGTAAAGGCGGCCATCAGCGGGCGTGGTGTACAGTCGGGCGCGGAAGTAGTCCGCTGCCGGTTCGTTCAGGTAGCGGGTCTTATTTTCCAGAATCTGCTGGGTGGCGGCGTTGTAGGTGTAGTTGAGGATGAGCGGACGGCCGTTGCGGTCCGTCGCTGTAGCGTACAACTCGCCATTCTCACCGAGCTCGATATCGGTCAGCAGACCGGCACTCTCGTTCACGTAACGGATGTCATCCAGTTCCTGCCCTAGTGTCGCGTCGAAGAGCCAGATCATGCCGTCGAAGACGGTCTGATTAGCAGCATTCCTTTCGTACTTACCGCCAACCACAACGATCCGACCATCGGGTAGCTCCAGCGCATCGCGGAAGCGGATGTCCTGATCGGTATAGAAAGCATTGATCGTTTCTCCGGTGGGACCAAAGACGAGGTGAAGCACGCCTTTCTGGTCCGTCTCATCGCCCAGGAGCAAGAGGTTACCGTTGCGAAGTGGCGTCATGCCCACGATCTGATCATCGTCGCTGTCCAGATTGTCCGTAGGGTCTACGTAAGTATATTCCTGCCCCCAGTTGATGTTACCGGCGTCGTCGATGTTGTAGAGGTGAGCTTCGTCATTAGCGCTGTTATTCGTACCATTCTGGTTTTCGAGCCCAAGCACATAGTAGCGGTTGACCGGGTCCGTTGGCCAGGGATGGTTAACAATCCGGAGGAAGCCTTCCCGGCCGAGATTATCGTATTCTCGAATGAAACCGACGGTGCCGTTAGCGTTGATCTTCGCCAGCACGGAGCGGTTGTTCTGCCAAGCACCCCTAAAGAGCAGCGGCGTCGTCCGGCCCACCAGCAGGAAGTCTCCGGCGGTAGTGGGTGTAAAGTCCAGCATCTCCACTTCCGCCGTCAGCTTGGTTTCCCAGACGAGGGTGCCGAAGCCGTCAAACTTAGCGAAGACGGTATGCGTCTGTCCGGCAGCATCAGTCTCCCGAGACAGCACGAAGTTATGCCCACCGAAATGCTGAATACGCTGCGGTACGTTGGCCAGCTCGTTGCCATAAACCCAGAGGCTGTCACAGCAGTCGCCGAGGTCTTCGAAGGGCGGACATTCTGGAATCATGATGCAGGTCGTATCGCCGTGGCAGCAGAAGTTGCCGTCTGGCGGGGTATTAATCGTGTTGTAGATCGAGGCCCGCAGACAGAATTGATCGCCAGCGTTCACGTTTCCAATATTGATGGCGGGCATGCTGATCGGGGCTACGTTCGGCGGAATCGTCACGGCGAAGGAATACGGAGCACCGGGCGTGATCACGCCGCCTACAGGCGTCGTGTAGCTGGTGTGTACGTAGATGTGCGTAGCGGTGGTGTTGCTCTGATTAACGACGTCCCAGCGGTATTCAAAGGTGCCGTCGGGCAAGCAGATGATGGTATCGTTCAGGATCACCAGACAAGTATCCGGCGGCAGCGGCGCACAGTCAAAGGTGAGTGTATCCTGGCAGACGACGCTATCCTGCATATCAATCCAATTAATCTCCAGCAGTTGCGGCAGCACGATCGGGTTATCGTAGTTCGTCAGGCAAAACTCGATCTTACTATTGATCGGTCCGGTCGGTATCGGGTTCGTTCCCGGAGGCGGCAGTAGCGGCTGGAAGCGAGTCACGGAGTTATTGATGTTCTGGAAGAACCAGCCGGAGCCGGCGCTGAGGGTCCGGAATTCCACGCCGCTCTTCAGGTTTAACTCGATACTCTTCATGTCATTCAGGCAGGGATTTTCGATATCCAGCGCCCAGCAGCAAGTTGAGTCCGGACCAATTTTGGTGGTCGTGTATTCCAGGTCTTCGCAGCCATCGCAGGGACATTCAGGTATCTCCATCCGCAGGGTATCGGAGAAGCAGAAGCAGCAACTGTCTTCAAATAATTGCAGTTGGAACTCCAGGAAGTTCGCCGTCCCGATGTTGTCGAAACAAAGCGTTCCGCTGCCCGTTCCATTGGGGCTGATCTCCGGGCTAAAGCTGATGCTAGTCGGAGAGACCGTCGCCCCGCTGGGGTCCAGGTAATTGACCGTCAGCGACTTGATGTCTTTGTCCCAGCAACTCAGAAAGTCGAAGTCGTATTTGTACTGCCCGTTCTGGTCACAGTAAAAAGTATCGCGGGTGATTTTAGCACAACCGGTCGGCTCTTCAATCGGGCAGAAAAAATCGAGCGTATCGGAGCAGGATTGCCCGTCGCAGGTCAGCCATTCCACCTCCACTTGTTGGGGGCTGCTGACGTAGTTGTCCAGGCAGATCGTGACGGGCGAATAAGTACCCGTGGGCATAAAGGCCAAGCCGCTACCGGGGCAGGCGTTGCCCTGGGTTTGGATCAGTTTCAGCTCACTACTGCTTTGGCTCAAGTAGAACCAATTCGGGTCGGTGATGACGGGGTTGACAATGCTGATGCCACCGAGGGCTTTCACGTTCACCTGGGTGAATAGGTCGGGGCGGGTATTGGTCAGCAAAATATCGTAGCAGCAAGGTCCGCTCATCGTATCAACGCTACTTTGGGCGCTGACGCCGGTGCAAAGATTGGGACAACTAATGGGACAGTTGGTGACCAGGGTATCACTGCAAACCACCTTATCAAACGAACAAGGAAGGTCTACGTGGTAATCAATGATGATCGACTGAGGGATCTGCTGGTAAGAGCAGATGTTGGTCAGATCGAAGTCGACCAGCTGCTGGGCGTTTGCGCGCGGGATCGGACTGCCACCTACGGACTCAACACAAATTTCCGTCGCCTGCGGCGGGTAGAGCGCGCAGTACTGGAAGCCTGCCTTGGGGCTGGAACCGCCAAAGGTGACGCCGTTGGTCGTCCGAATATGTACCCGTTGTAGATCGAGGCAGAGGTTGTTGTCAATCTCCAGCTCGTGGGTGCAGTTCGGTGTGATAGCGGTTTGCGTCAGGCGGCTGGCTTTGTCGGTCGCGCAGTCGATATCGATGGTGTTACCGAAGTCGAGGTCGAAGTGGTAGCTCTGGCCGGTGGTGCTGAAGTCGTGGCGACGGTTATTCGTCGCAGAAGGAAAAGTCTGTCGCCAGCAGTTTTGGTTGACTTCGCGGACGGTATAGTCTCCCGCGCAGAGGTTGCTAAAGGCATAGAAACCGGCAGAGTTGGTGGTGGCCGTTTGCACGACAACACCAGTAGCCCGGTCCACCAGCTCCATCTGCCAACCGCAGAGGTTGGGATCGAAGGGGTCTTTGACGCCGTCACCGTTCGTATCCTCAAACTTCACCCCAGAGACGTAGGAGCAGCAGCCGGAGGGGCAGGGGTTTCCGCCACCGCCACCCGGAGCACAGGGCGCAGAGCAGTAAGTAGGCCTGCGTTCTACGTCCCGCTCTCCCCAGGTACGGAAATTAACGACTTCGGGAATGTCCGTCGCAGTGACAAGGTCACAGCCACCGTCCGGACGGATATCTTCAAAAGTCGCTTCGGGGCTATCAAAACAATCACATTCGGGCAAGAGCCCGTTGGCGTCTACCCGGGCCGTCCATACATCGTTGATGTTCTGATCAATGAATAAGGGAGCGCTCCCTGGCTTCAGCCTTGAATAACGCCCGACAAGGGCAAAGCCGTCTTTGGCCGGAATTACCTTTTCCAGGTGATTGGCTTCCTGGTAGCGGCGCAGCCAGTTGATATCCCCGTTGCTTTGCGTTTGCAGCAGAAAGGGTCTGGACGACTCAGCTACTCCCCCAAGCGGCTGCGCATCCTTCAGGTCTCCACCTAATGTATACGTCACGGGCCCTCCCAGCACCTGCGTCCGCGCCACCAAACTGTGCACTTCTTCCCCATCGCTGGGTAACTGGTAGATCCGGTTAAGCTTTACGTTGTCACACTGCGGCAGTAAGGGCAGACGGAAACTGTTGAGAAATACCCGGGAAGTTGATCTGGAGATTCCTCCGCCCGTCGTCTTTACGTCTCCCGTAATGACCACTTCATTCGTAGGGCTTATCACGATGGCCTTACCCGTTTCCTTGGTCGTGCTGTTGGCATCAACGTCCACTATTTCTGTGTGGGTTTCTATCAGATTGTCGTCCAATTCCATCAGGTATAGCTGGCCTCCGGGCGCCTGCCCCGTTGCATAAAAGCGCTTATTGTTTTCGTCGTAGGCGATGGCTTCTCCCGTTGTGCGGGAGAAAAAAGCGTTAGGCCCCGGCGTAAAGTTCAAGGCATAATCCCGGTGAATTTGGCTAATGACACCGGTGGTACTGGTGAAGGTGAGTCTGGACAAATAGAGCGTAGAAGTCGCCGGACCGGAGCTACGATCCGTGCGGGTCCCCACGATGTAAAGCGAGTTATTGTCTGGACGGTACAGGATGTCGTTGATCTGTTCATCCGGCACTGAATTGATCAGTCTTTCGTGGGCAAAATCGATATTTCCGAACGCATCGAAGGTAACGATCACGTAATCCAGTCGGTTTCCTTTCCGGACGGTCGCCACGGCGATCCAGGCAAAATCCTGTCCGCTATTTCCCAGCCGCAGTCCTTCACCCCGCACATCGACCAGCCGTACGTCGGTCACTTCGTAGGGTTCGTTTTCTTCCGGGCCGTAGATGAATTGCGGGCCAAGGAATTGGCCACAGCGGTCCAGTTCGTTGATATAAAGGTTACCGTTGGTGCCGAGACGGCCCAGGAATTCGGTCACCCCGGCGATCATGAACTTCTCATCATTGGGGTCGTACACTACGTCGTAACCACGCTCTTCGTAGCCGAGTGTATCATCGGGGTTCGGGTCTACTTCATATCGGCCACTAAAGGTTGGCCCCTCCGGCTGGCAGCTCGTACACGTCAAATCAACGGTCTCCGTACAAACGACGGTTGGCCCGATGAGCCATTCCACTTCAATGGTTTCCACACCCACAGGCGGAGACGCCAGGCAGAAGCGGAAGGCGGGCGTAATGCCCGTCGGCAAATGCCGCGCTCCGGTATAGTTAAGGTGTATTTCATTGGCCGTCGGCGGGCCAGGAATGCCCCACTGTGCCGCATCAAAGCTGGCGAAGGGGTTCAGGTTACCGCTGGCAGACCGTATCCGAACGCCCGTAAAAAACTGGTTGACGGGGTTGTCCAGACTCAGGTCGAAACAGCAGTTGTCCACGTCGGTGAAGATCGCTGCGGGGCCGTTGCAGCAATCCGCCCGATCAATGGTTACCGTCTTGCAGATGGTCTGTGTCGTCACCCCATCCGAAGCCGTCAGACAGGTATTAAAAGTCCCATCAATGCCATAAAAGTGGACGGGGTTAGCGGCGGGGTCCTGATCGCCATCGCCGAAGTCCCAGTTTTGGGCCACCGGCGTCCCGCCGGTGATGGTGAAGGCTACTTCGTTGCAGTTAGTTACCGTGAAGGTGAAATCAAATGGGCTGGCTGCCGCAGCCAAAAAAGGCAAAAACAACAGCAGAATCCCTAAACTATTTTTGGATAAGAGCGAACGCATTGGGTTGTCATTTGGTGAAAGGAGGCCGGCGGGTTGGGGCCGGATTTTTCACCTTATTGCGGGGGTTGGGGAATGCTTACCCTGAGGGAGGTTTATTTTTTTGATCTTGCTGAAAAAACCCTCTCCCCCGGCCCCTCTCCATACCGCTCCTACCGTCGCTGGAGAGGGGTGACCCTTCGGTTTCATCCTTCGCTATTTCTTGGGAAAATCCTCCTCCAGACACCTTTTCAACTAAATCTTAGCTGCGAAGCAGCCTCCTTCCCACTCCTCCCCTCCGCGATCTCCGCGCGTAAAATACTCCGCTGCGCAGCAGCAATGATTCGACAATTCCCTTCGCAAAAACCGCTAATTCAGCAATCAACCAAGCTGAGTCAACCCCCGCTGTTGCCGCTTCCGAAGTGCGGTAGCCCAAAATACCAACGAACCAAATGACTAAAATACTAACCCTCCTGCTCCTTACCCTTCTTTGCACCAGCGTCCGCGCCCAGATTCCCTATCTGCAACTCAGTCCGTTTAATACTACGGAGATCACCATTGCTACCACCAAAATTGAACTCTCTTACGGTAGGCCGAGCATGCGCGGCCGAAAAATTTTTGGCGGTCTGGAGCCCTGGGATATCGTTTGGCGCGGAGGCGCAAACCGTAATCCTAAACTGGTAATGAGTGAAGATTTCTACATGGGAGACACCCGCGTCAAGGCGGGCTCCTACACCCTGTTCAGTCGCCCCAACCCGGAAGAATGGACAGTATATCTCTACGACGAAACCGACCAATTCGGCGTTCCGCCCAACTGGGAGGAGGACAAAATCCTGGCCTCCGTTACCGTAAAGCCGGAGACCTTATCCCGTCCACTAGAGACCCTACGCTATTCCTTTGAAGAAATCTCGAACGA
>CALIGP010000092.1 GCA_938021455.1 uncultured Lewinella sp.
GTTCGCAGGTAGAACATCAGCATTCGATCAAGATAGAGCACGGCGGTTTCTTTGTCGATCGGGCCGGCCAGCAGGGCGGCGTGTTTGGGGCGGGCCCCACCGTTGCCGCATACGTAGAGGTTGTAGCCGCCATCAACGGCAATCAGGCCAAAGTCCTTCCCCCGCGCTTCCGCACATTCCCGGATACAGCCACTCACCCCACCTTTGAGTTTATGCGGAGAGCGTAGGCCTTTGTAGCGATTTTCCAGTTCAATGGCGAAGGTCACCGCATCATCCATTCCGTAGCGGCACCAGGTGCTGCCTACGCAGGACTTAACCGTCCGTAGTGCCTTGCCGTAGGCGTGGCCGCTTTCAAAGCCGGCGGCAATGAGTTCTTCCCAGATCAGGGGAAGCTGCTCCAGCCGGGCACCGAAAAGGTCGATGCGTTGGCCACCAGTAATCTTCGTGTAGAGATCATATTTTTCTGCGACCTGACCGATGGCGATGAGGTGCTTAGGGCTAATTTCCCCACCCGCTACCCGAGGCACAACGGAGTAAGTTCCATTACGCTGAATGTTAGCCAGGAAGCGATCGTTCGTATCCTGAATCACCGCCTGTGGATTAGCCGTTTCCATATAGATGGTGGCAAAAAGACTGGCCAGCGGTGGCTTACAGGCTTCACAGCCGTTGCCGGTACCGATCTGGTCCAGGGCTTCATCGTAAGTCCGGATGTTCTTCATCACGATGAGGTCTCGCAGTTCCTGCCGGGTGTAGGGGAAGTGCTCGCAGATGAGGTTACGCACCACTTTACCCTGGCTCTTCAGGTAGGTATCCACCAAATCATTCAGCATGGGCTTACAGCCTCCGCAGCCCGTTCCGGCCTTGCAGCAGACGCCGAGGTCCTTGACGGACTGCGCCTCGCCACTGTCCAGTAATTCCGTGATTTGCCCCTTGCTGATGTTCTCGCAGGAACAAATGACCGCTGCGTCGGGCAGGTCCAGCACACCAGCCCCCGCCTCGGCTCCACCACGGGAGCCCAGGATGAGGTCTTCCGGCTGCGGTGGTAGTGGCATATTGTTCTGGACAATCTGATGCAGCATGTTGTAGTCTGAGGCATCCCCCACCAGAATCCCTCCCAACAGCCGCTTACCATCTTTAGAGACATTGATCCTTTTGTAGACCCGGGCGACGTCGTCATGGAAGACAATCGAGCGGGCCTCCTCGGGCGTCGTGAAGGGTTCGCCAAAACTGGCCACGTCGGTACCGATCAGCTTTAGCTTGGTGGACATATCAATCAGCTCCGGCATGGAGCCGGCATCCGTATCGGCCAAAATGGTACCGAGGGCGACGCGAGCCATCTCGTAGCCTGGGGCTACAAGACCGTAGATCATTTCCTGGTAGAGGGCCGCTTCACCAATGACAAACACATCTTCGGCGCTGGTGCGCAACTGCGCATCTGCCAGGATACCCCCTCGCGGTCCGACGGCGATGCCGGCCTGGCGGGCGAGCTCGTCCCGCGGCCGGATACCGGCCGAGATGATGAGCATATCCGTATCCAGTCGGGTCTCGTCCTTAAACTCCAGGTGGGTGATGGCACCATTGCCGCCGATAAGAGACGTATTCTTTTGGCAGTGGATGCTGAGTCCCAAATCTACCAGCGTATCACTCAAAACGGCAGCAGCGGGCTCGTCCAACTGCCGGGGCATCAGGCGGGGGGCAAATTCCACTACGTGGCTTTTGAGGCCCATGTCCATAGCTGCTTTTGCGGCTTCCAGCCCAAGTAAACCACCACCCATAATGGTAGCGGAAGCATTTGGCTTATCCTTAAGTCCAGCAGCATAGTCCAGAATACCGTCCAGGTCTTCGATGGTGCGGTAGACGAAGACTCCTTTTTTATCCCGACCTGGAATAGGAGGGACAAAGGGGCTGGAGCCAGTGGCCAACACGAGGTAGTCATAGTCCCAGGCCCCGCCACTTTCTGCCCTGATTTGTTTGGCATCCGTATCCAGTTCCGTTACCCGTTCTCCGCAGCGCAGCTCGATGCTTTGCTCCCCGTACCATTCTTTCGTGGCTAGGCTAAGGCGTTCGGCGTCGCGGTTTTCGAAGTATTCACTTAGATGAACACGGTCGTAGGCCGGGCGGCATTCTTCCCCAAACACCAACAATTCAAAATCTGCGCTTCGTGCATGGCGGCTAAAGAGTTCACAGAACTTGTGCCCAACCATACCATTACCAATCAGGATTATTTTTTTCACGGCGTGCAGATTTGAAGGTGAAGAATACGTAGTTGCAAAACTAAGTATTTATTACGTATTTTTACGCAAAATACGTAAATACTTTTCCCATGGGTCTACCTCTTCCTTCTACTCCGCGCATTACTTTGGTGGGTGCCGGTCCCGGAGATCCGGAGCTTCTGACGCTAAAAGGATTGCGAGCAATCGAAGCCGCTGATGTTATCTTATATGATGCTCTGGTGAACGAAGACTTACTCCAATATGCCCCCCCGGGTATTCCACGCTTATTCGTAGGTAAGCGCTGCGGTGCGCACGCTATGGGCCAGGAAGACATTAACGATCTTTTAGTCAGCAGTGCCCGGCAGTACGGCCATGCGGTACGGCTAAAGGGTGGAGATCCTTTCGTTTTCGGGCGGGGAGGGGAAGAGTGGATGGCGGCGGCGGCGGCGGCGATTCCGCTGGTAGTCGTGCCGGGGGTGAGTAGTGCGCTGGCGGTGCCGGCGCTGGCGGGGATTCCCTTGACGCACCGCGGGGTGAGCCGCGGGTTCTGGGTACTTACGGCTACCACGAAGGGACACGCACTCCCGGAGGATATGGAGCGGGCGGCAGCCTCCGGAGCAACGGTTGTCATTCTGATGGGCACGCGCAAGATCGCTCAGATCGGAAAATTGTTTGCTCGTCATCGGGGCGAGGAGACGCCGATGGCACTGCTGCAGTCGGGTAGCTTACCGGCCTCAAATACGACAATCCGATCCGTGGGTGACACACTCGCTCTGGAACAAGCCGCCAGCTCAGGTAGCCAGGGCATATTGGTGATTGGGGAGGTGGTAGAGGTTTTGGGCGCGTACGCAGGTGCCGTGGAATGTTGGGAGGCAAAGTGAGTTTTGAAGACAGGCGCTTCGGGCCCGTCTATACATCCATTGCTCGTGCTGCGCACTCGGGATAATGTGATATGGCTCGTGCTGCGCACTCGAACTCCCCGGACTACGGCGAGGCTCCGCCTTCGCCTTCGTCCGGGGCTAAGGATGTTTGATCCCTACGGGATCGGCACTTTTTAACACCCTCCCTCCGAGTGAATGATCAACATTCCCCCAATTACCATAATCCTGATCGCGCTCATGTCTCCTTGAAAAAGAAGACTTCTATCGTCAAGCACTTTAAGAAGCTCGGGAACTATTCCGCCTTCTCCTTCAAAGTCTTTCTTGTTTTTCACGGGTTCATCGATATTCCAAAAGCGGTTGGCTACCATAAAGCCATTGGCAATGGAACCAATCGGGAAGGTTATTGTCGTACTCCCACCACCTTCGTAATCTTCGTAGGCAAGCGTCATGCCATTTGGATATTGATAAAGACTTCGACCACGCACCAATTCTTCTGAGCCTTCATTAAAAAAGATGGTGTCCGGCGCTCCGGCAATGGAAGCCATCCAGTTTTCAAAGCCTTCAGAACGACTCTCTTTCACTTCAAGTGGGCAGTAAAACAGATAACCGTTAAAAACATATCCCTTTTCACCTTCATATTCCACACCGACGTATGCCCCTTCCATCAAATAAGGTTCGCCGATGGCAGCCTCGTCTCCCATATCGTAACGAACACCATCCAGTGCTCTAACCTTCAGATACTCGCCCCACTCTCCCGTCATTTTCACCGCCGCTCCAAAAGGAATCACCATCATTTTTTCTCCTTCGGCATTCCCTTCCGCCCGCATCGTCAAACCAGACTCCGCCCAGACGTACTGAGTGGAGAGGTCAATGCGTTTTTGTGCGGATAATATGGCGGAGAAAAGGAAGCAGATGATCAGGAATCGCATAGTTGGTGTGTTTGATATCCCAAAGGTCAGGTCATCAGGAGTATTTAATTGTCTGATCCCGTAAGTGCAAAGAGAAGTCAAGAATTCGTCTTTCTTATTTAAGTAATTGCTGCAACAAGCCTCCGGCAATAAGTTGGCGAAAGTCCTCCTCATAATCACAGTTACCCAGTACTACAATCCCAATTTTCTCCTCCGGCAGCATAAGCAGGTAAGAGCGGAAGCCACGATCTCCCCCGAAATGGCCGATACCGGTCTTACCCTGCACTTTGAAACGCTGGAAGCCAAGACCGATCCAATCGGCTAAGTCCGTCGACGGGCGAGTCATTTCCATCAAGGTGGCTTCTTCGGGTAAGCGGTTGAGGAAATTCGCCATCCAGCGGGTCATGTCTTCCGCAGAGGCGTTGAGCGTGCTGCTGGGCGCGTGCTCCCGGTTATACGGGTAGACTTTCTGTGGCACGGTGGCTCCCAGTAAATTTTTAGTGTAAGGTTGGGCCGTATTTTCGGGGTCAAGTCTGAAATAACGAAAATCACTGGCGCCCATCCCGGCAGGTCGGAGAATTTCCCGCTCTACGTAGTCTTCAAAGTTCTCACCGCTCGCTTTTGCGACGACCAATCCCAGTAGGTCAAAGCCAAGATTAGAATACTGGATTTCCGTTCCCGGGCTGGATTCATTCTCTAGCAAAATGGATTTGAAGTAATTTTCTAAAGCCATGTCGTCGCTTTTGCCCGAAGACCAGTCATATCCCTTCACGTCGGGTAATCCTGACGTATGGTTAAGCAGTTGGCGAAGGGTAATCTCCCGGGTGTCGTCGTTGGCATAGGCCAGGTCAGGGAGCGTTTCTACCAAGGTCTGCTCCAGGCTCAGTTTCTCTTCATCCCGTAGGCGCATAATCGCCAGCGCCGTAAAAATTTTGCTTATGGAGGCCGTATGAAAGGTAGTAGCAGGGGTCACCCCTTTTCTCTCTTTTAGCGCAGCCCAACCATATCCCTTAGCGTAATAAGGCATCCCATCTTTTACGATACCGATGGCAATTCCCGACAGGCTCAGTTCATCCATGTGTTTTTTCACTATCTGATCCAGGGCTGGCATTGAGGCATTCGCAAATACGGGAGTGGACTCAGCTACTGGCAGGTGCGGCGTCCCACAGCTGATCAAAAAAAGGAGGGATGGCATAAGAACTAAAAAAAATCTTCGATGAGCTTTTGACATAACCATGAATTGGGGGAAAGGAGTTGGATGAACAACTAAGAGTAATGAGAAAGTCTACCCTTTTAACGTAGTGCCTACAAGTTCGGTAAGACTTAGTTAAGCACAGAAAATATCAGACGAGCGAAGGCAAATTTCTACGAACAGCCCAAAAACGTTGTTTCCCTGAAGCTCAGCCGCCAGGTCTGGGCCTCCTACCAGCATTACGTCGATGGAGTTCATCGCTGCGGGCGACGCCGTCCGTAGTACTGGCTGGCAGAAGAGCATTGAGGTCGCCCGGAGACGGAGGGAGAATGGAAACTATAGATGATGCATTCTAAGCGAAATACGCCTCCGGAGCGGTAGGAGTCTGTATTTTTTGTGATACCTTTCCCTTATAAACCAACGAGACATGACTACCCGTTTCCTTTGCACCTTGCTCTTATTCACCCTCCTTTGCACCAGCGTCCGCGCCCAGGAAAAGCTCAAAACTGAAGTCCGCGCCAACGTTGCCGCTCAGTACGAACAACTGACGGACCTGAGTGACCGCATCTGGTCTTACGAAGAAATTGCCTTCCAGGAGGCGCAGTCCGCCGACGCACTTAAAGCCTACGCCCGCGCCAATGGCTTCCGGATAAAGGAGAACATCGGGGAGATTCCCACGGCATTTACTGCGGAGTTCGGCTCTGGAAAACCCGTTATTGGCATTCTTGGGGAATTTGACGCGCTGCCCGGCCTGAGTCAGGAAACCGTGCCCCACAAAAAGCCACGCAACGAAGGTGCCGCCGGCCACGGCTGCGGTCATAATCTCTTCGGCACCGCCAGCCTCGGCGCCGCCACGGCCATCAAAGAATTGATCGAAGCGGGCAAACTAAAGGGTACCATCCGTTTCTACGGCACCCCCGCCGAGGAAAAGTATTTCGGTAAACTCTGGATGGTCCGCGCCGGTGCCTTCGACGATGTGGACGTGGTGATGGACTGGCACCCTTCGTCTCAGACCAAAGTTGGCGTACAAACCGGTCTTGCTCTGGTCGACTTCGTCGTTGAGTTCAACGGCCAGGCCGCCCACGCCGCCAGTGACCCCTGGAACGGCCGCGACGCCTCTGATGCCCTGGAGCTCTACGCCTCCGGCATCAACTATTACCGCGAGCACGTGAAGCCCAGCGTCCGGATTCACTATGACATCCAGCAGGCCGGGCAGGTGGTCAACGTCGTACCGGACTACGCGCGTATGTGGACCCGCGTGCGCGACGGAGACAACGAGGGTGTTCAGGTAGTGTACGACCAGATCAAACGCATCGCCGAAGGAGCGGCCATGATGGCCAACGTGGAGTATGAGCTAACCCTAATCTCCGGTATCCACGAAGTACTCGTTAACCGCACGGGTGCCGCTGCTCTCCAGCGGAATCTGGAAGCCATGGGCCCCATCTCTTACACCGAGGAAGAGCAGGACTTCGCCCGCCAGATTCAGGCGGCGGTCGGTAAGCCGGAAATCGGCATTGAAAGCAAAATCGAACCGCTGGAAGAAACCCTCACCGTCGCCGCCGGCGGCTCTACGGACGTGGGTGACGTGAGCTACGTTGTACCCGTTATCCGCCTACGGGCAACCACCGCTCCAAGCGGAACTCCCTGGCACAGTTGGGCAGTAGTGGCCTGCGGTGGCATGAGCATCGGCCATAAGGGAATGCGGTACGCGGCCGAGGCCATGTCGATGACAATGGTTGATCTGTTCACCGACGCGAAGCTGCGGGAAAACATCAAAGCTGAATTCAAAGGAAAACTCGGTGATTACGAGTATAAGCCGATGGTTCCGGCTGGACCGCCGCCGGTAGATAGTAAGTTTTAGTCGGGCAATTGATGAGCATGATCAGGGCAATCGCAAGCTCAGGGAACACGGACGCTCGCAGGTCCTTCCAGGACGCTACGAGGACCGCTTAGTCACGTTAATAGTACCTCGTAGCGTCGCGGAGCGACCTACGAGCGCCTGGGCGGTGAGCTTACGATTGACATGGGAGAATGATCGTTTCCCTATTCCGCGTCCCTGAGAGGTAGTACTTTTACCGATCTAAACGAGATGACCATGTCCGCCCATAAAGATGCCCGCTTCGCTACCCAATGTATTCACGGTGGCCTGAGCCCCGACCCGCTGACCGGTGCTGTCATGACGCCTATCTATCAGACCTCCACCTACGCGCAGGAGGAGCCTGGCAAAAACAAAGGCTACGAGTATGCCCGCACGGCCAACCCTACCCGGGATGCGCTGCAGCGTAACCTGGCGGCCATCGAAAAAGGGAAGCACGGTATTTGTTTTAGCTCTGGCCTGGCGGCGATGGACAATGTTCTCCGGCTGCGTCAGCCCGGAGACGAAGTGCTCGCCTCCGATGATCTATACGGTGGAAGCTACCGGTTGCTCACGGCCGTCTTCGGGCCCTTCGGCATCAAGAGTCGCTTCATTGATATGCGCGACCCCGCCAAGGTTGAAAAAGAAATCTCCGCAGAAACCAAGATGCTCTGGATCGAGACGCCCACCAACCCGATGCTCAACATCGTGGACATTGAGGCGCTGACCAAGATTGCTAAGGCCCAGAGCATTCTGAGCGTCGTGGATAACACCTTCGCCAGCCCCTATCTCCAGCAGCCGCTAGCACTAGGAGCGGACCTCGTGCTTCACTCCGCCACCAAGTACCTCGGTGGCCACTCCGACATTGTGATGGGCGCCATCATCACCTCCGACGACGAGCTCGCCAAGCGGCTCTTTTACCTACAAAATGCCGCCGGAGCCATCCCTGGCCCGCAGGATTGCTTCCTCGTGCTCCGGGGCATCAAGACCCTTCACTTACGCGTACAGCGGGCTTGTGAAAACGCCCGACACATTGTTCGGGTGCTACAGAATAATGACCTCGTTAACAATGTCTACTACCCAGGATTGGAAGATCACCCGCGCCACGAAGTGGCGAAGCGACAGATGCGCGACTTCGGCGGTATGATCTCCTTCGACCTCAAGGAGGACACGCTGGAAGCCGCCGCCCGGGTAATGAAAAACACGCATTATTTTACGCTGGCCGAGTCCCTGGGCGGCGTAGAGTCGCTCATCGGCCATCCAGCCAGTATGACGCACGCCAGCGTTCCCCGCGAACAACGCCTGCGCGTTGGGCTGACGGATAGTTTGATCCGGCTTTCCGTTGGGGTGGAAGATGCGGAAGATTTGGTGGGGGATTTGGAGAAGGCTTTGGGGTAGACTGTAGAAAATAATCGCCCGCTTAACACCAATTTTTTTTTACTTTTTCAGCTCGAATCTGCTGGAATTATTCATCATCCACGTAAGTAGCTTGCCTACCTCTTTAGATTGTTCCGTCAGGGTTTCGTGATGGTGATGAGTGATATACCCTCCTGATTGTAGTGCAAAGTCTAACCAGACTGAGGGTGTTTACAAACGCTTAATTTCACCGCTCTACCGTCTACCATTCTACCGACTACCGTCTACAACCCTACCGTCTTCTCCCTTTCCCTAATTCTCCTCTACCTCCGCGCTGATCATCGCCGTCTGATTCGGCGCTACCCGATTCTGTGGCAGACAGTGCCGATAGTTCTTCTGTATCCAGTGGATGAGATGTTCCCGGGTGCGGCAGCGAAGGTCAAAAGTGGTACCGGCATCTTTGGCGGAGACGAGGACACGGATGGTCATAGCCCGGTCGTTGTTGTCCGTTACCAGGACTGACTTGACCCGCTCATCCCAAATATCCTGAAGCGGGAGCCAGCGATCGACCTCTTCACGCAGGGCGTCAACGGGAAAAGTATAGTCTACGTACAGCAGGACGGTACCCGTGAGCTCAGAGTTCGTTCTGGTCCAGTTCTGGAAAGTTCCGTCGATGAAAAACTGTAGGGGGACAATCTGCCGGCGTTGGTCCCATAGCCGCATGGTGACGTAGGTAAGCGTAATTTCTTCTACCCAGCCGTACTCTCCGTTAACAATCAGGGCGTCGTCCAGCCGGATCGGCTGGGTGAAAGCAATCTGGAAACCCGCCAGCAGGTTAGCAATTGACTTTTGGGCGGCGAGGCCAATGATGATGCCACCAACGCCCGCGGAGGTGATCAAGCCTTTGCCCAGGGTTCGCATACTGTCAAACTGCATCAGAATCATCGCCAGGATGACAATGAAGATGGCGATGGCGGCGATCCGTTGGATGTATTGAAGCTGCGTTAGAATTTTTCGTTCGCGTAGGTTGTTCCGGTCATCCGCATTATACCGGTAGCGGATGGTATCGGAGACAACATTGGTGAGCTTGACCAGAAAGACCCCCGCAAAGATGTACAGGAGGGCACGAGTGATCTGGGTCGCT
Source organism: uncultured Lewinella sp. (assembly GCA_938021455.1). Classification (GTDB taxonomy): domain Bacteria; phylum Bacteroidota; class Bacteroidia; order Chitinophagales; family Saprospiraceae; genus Neolewinella. Next base: position 9,550 of record CALIGP010000092.1, read on the forward strand.
GGCTTCAGGTATAAAGGCGCTTCCGGGTCATCCGCAGCGGGCAAGAAGTTGATCCAAAAAGAAAGGGTAAGAAAAAAAGCGAGCCACCAAAAGGCTCCCGTTCGGGTGCGGCGGGTAAAAGCTTTAAGTGTAAAACTATCTACTCGATTCGCCGTCGCGGTAAGCAACCTATAGAGCACGACTACAACCACCGTAGCGATGAGCAAAGACAGCCCCAAAAAAATGGCCATCCGGGCGTAAACCGGCGTAGATTCGATCAGACTCAAAAAATCGTTCATATCGTATGGGTTGAAGCTTCACTTCGATAACATCGGCTTGGAAGCGGTGTTCAGTACGGCCAGCCTCCCATCGCTCTCACAAGCAATTATTGCACCCGCGTACTGCGCCCCTGCCTTTTACTCCGACTCCTCGGGGTCTTCCTTTTTCAGATGGATGACCTCGATTCGCGTATTAGAAACCTCCACCATCCGGAGGCGAAAACCCTTCAATTCGAGGCTTTCATCCTGTTCCGGCACTCGTTCGGCCTCGGTAACTACGAAGCCAGACAAGGTGTGATACTCCCCTTCGGGTAGGTCCAGATCGTACTTTTCGTTGAGGTAGTCAATTTCAAGTCGACCGCTGAAGGTGAAGCTATCGTCTTCCAGCACCTCTTCGACGTACTCATCCTTGTCATACTCATCTTCGATTTCTCCGAAAATCTCTTCCAGCAGATCCTCCATTGTCACTACGCCGGCGATACCTCCAAACTCATCCACCACACAGGCGATGCTGAGTTGCTCCTTCACGGAACGATCCAGTAAGTCCGTCACCCGCGCCACTTCGGGGATGAAGGTTAACTCCAGTACGACATCCTTGATGTCCGTTGGAAGGTCGAGCAATTGCTGATGATGGACGTAGCCCAGCACCTCGTCCATGTCCCCGTCTACAACGAGTAAACGACTCAGACGGGTTTCCAGAAAGCGGGCCTCCAACTCATCAATCGTAGCGTTTACGTCTACGCTTTCAATTTCCGTACGGGGCACCATACAGTCCCTTACTTTCACTTCTCCCAGGTTCAGGGCGTTACCAAAAAGCTTGGTATCAATTCCACTCACGTCTTCGTCAGAATAAGACTGGCTCTCATTAACAAAGTTTTCGAGATCAAGGCGGGTGAGTACAGTATCGAGTTCTTCACTAGGCCGTTTAAAGAAAAAACGTAGTAAAAAATCGCTGGTGCCCGTCATAATTCGGCTAGGCAGGTACAGAAGCCACTGCAGACCACGGATTGGAACGGCCATAAAGTAAAGTGCATCATCTGCGTAGAGCCGGAATAAAGTCTTCGGTAAATACTCTCCAAACACCAGAACAATCGGTAAGATGAGGAAAGAATTGATGAGCAAAACCCAAAGGCTATCCTCATCGATGCCCAGCTGTGGGGCCACAAAAAATTTGAGTGGTGCGGTGATCAAGGCGGTGAACACCACCAAAGCAATGTTATTTCCTACCAGCATGGTGCTAAGAAAATCGGCAGGTTTATCAAACCAGCCCGCCAGGATTTTACTCCGCCGGGTTCCTCGTTTCTTCTTCAGTTCCACCCGTAGTTTACTGGCGGAGACATAAGCAATTTCCGAACCGCTGAAAAGAGCGGACAAAAACAAAAAGAAGATGATGGCAACGGTTAGCACGTAGTAAAGTTACTGTTCCGGTCGGTTAAGTGGTACACGGCCGTCGACCTGCAGCACTTTCGCGTTGCTAAAACTCTGGTCCGCCTCCAGGCCGTAGCCCGTAATGACGTAGTCTGGCTGCGTCAACACCACAAATTTATTCGTATAAATCCGCTCCGTTTTTTCTTCCCAATTCAGCTCCTCCGTTTCGAGTCTTTGCAAATCAACGGACTGCCAGATGACGCTGTCCCGAACCGTAATTTCGTTGTTCCGGCGGCGGTAGACCCCCCAATTAGCGATTAGGGTACTACTCGTGTCCTGAAGTTCATCCAGAAAGGTAACGTGCAGCCCATCGGGAAACTCCTGCCGTTGATCAGCTACCTCCAGATAATTGAGCATCCGGGGTGCCGTAACGATGACGCGAATTTTGGCGGAGTCACTGTACAGAATCTCTACGCCTTCGGCCACTTCCACTTTATCGTTGAGTTGCTCGCGCAGCTTAGCTACCTCCGCCGGATCATTGATGCAGGAGGACAACAGCAGGGCAAGGAAGCCAAATAATGGCAGCAATAAAAAGGAATGAATAGGGTGACCTGAGGGTTCGGTCATTTGACTAGGCATTGAGAGCAGGACTTCCTGCGTAAGGAGGATAACGATTCCGGAGGAATCGTGGCCTGACGGCTGATTGAGTTGTAGCTTCAGGGCATGCTCTGAAGCTACAATCATTATCTTATGCAGCCGTGACTCCTCCGGAATCACTAACGGAAGCGCCTCGCATTAAGAGCACTAAGCCCGCAGACCACTGACGAAAGTCGTCAGCAGGTCACTGTAAAGCTGGGGTTCTTCGGGTACACCGTTGTTGTTGTACTTGTAGATGTACACGACCAGAAAAACGAAAAGGAGGAAGGCGATGAAGGCACCGAGGACGGCATAACCTTTGATGCCAGCTGATTTGATTTCAGACATAATTGGGCAAATTTCTTTTGCGGAGCAAAGGTAAGGCGTGGTAGGTTAACGCGGATGGTGGACGGCTCAGATTTTAGTCAAAGTTATGGATTCAGCCTTGAGGCTTAGACAAAAAAAGCGACCAACGATCAACATTCCGTTTTACCCGGATTATTGATCGTTGATCGCTTTAAGTTTTATCAGAACAGCCGGACGAAAAATCGCTGTATCTCAGAGATACTGTCCGTATTCTTCTTAATGCTTACTGGCGGCAGTCTACCTCAGCGCGGTCATCTTCAATCTCCGCGCCTACCCGAAGTGCGGGCAGCAGGCTGTTAGCAGCCTGAAGGCGAATCGTAGTATTGATCTGCTGGCGGGCACCGGGCAGGTTACCACTCGTAGAGCTGGTAGGCTCGGTGATACCCTGAATGACGTAAACGCCCGTGTTACCAACAACGGGCTTACTTACCGCACCAGTAGCTACTGCAGCAGCTGCTGCAATAACCTTTGGCTCGTTGCCAATGCCTGCGGAGAGGCTGGACAGCGTTGGGTTGCTCGTAACGGTATCAACCTTCACATCGTACTGGCTGGCAAGTTCAGAAAGGCTCTTGCCTCCGATCATGCCCGCAATCTTGTCGCCTTTCTTAAGGTCCCGAACGAGGGGCTCGAGGTTAGTCTTAACGGCAGAAACGGTGGCTACACCTGCTGGAAGCACATCGTCCAGGCCAACAAGAACGTAGTTGTTTTCGTAGAAGAGTTGTGGGTCCGTGAAGGTGTAAACGATACCGCTTACGTCTCCTTTGTCAGCGCTGAAAGCCCAGCACATCATGTCCTTTACCTCTTGGCCGCTTCCCAGACCGGGAAGGTTGTAAGCGCTAAGGGGCATTGGGGTCGTTTGGGAAACTTCCATACCAGCAGCTTCAGCTGCGGCCTTCAGCTCAGTGAGGTTACCCTTACCGTTCAGGAACACCTGTGCTTCAGCCAGTACGGCATCCTCCGTATCGCTGGAAGGAATGATGGGCTCTACGATGTAGGCCACTTTAGCACGGGGGGAAGTAGTGCGGCTACGGCCCAGAATTTCCACGAGGTGAACACCGTAGCTGGTGCGAATCTTGTAGAGCTGGCCAACGCTTCCGGTGCGGAAGAGAACGTTATCAAAAGGACGGACAAACTGACCGGGGGTTACTTTTTCGTACTTGCCACCGTTGGAGGCAGAGCCGGGGTCCTGGCTGAAAGTTTCGGCTAGAGAAGCAAATTTGCCCCGGCTGCGCTGTACAACGTTCATCAGGCTGTCAACGAGGCGATTGGCCTCCTTGAACTGATCTGGAGTAGTCGCATTACGGAGGATGTGACGAGTGCTGGCACTGTCAGCGATCACTTTCCGATCGATGAGCTTCGCCAGTTTCATGGCGTTGCCCTCCACGTAGGGGCCGTAGACGGAGCCGATGGCTACGTCGTTCAAGATGGCATTCGCGATTACCGGGCTGAGGTTATCAGCCGTTAGGTAGTTCGGCGCATAAGAGCCCCGGTTGGCGAGTGCGAAGAGGCTGTCTCCACTTTCGGTGGTTTCTTTGTTCCAGTCTGCGGTCACTTCTCCGAGCAAGGTCCGGATCTTAGCGGAATCCGCTGCAGTAGCGGCGACTTTGAAGGTAGTGTAAGACAGTTGGCGGCTTTCGACGCGGTTAACGAAAACGCTGCGGTTCTCATCGATGTAAGCCTGCATGTCGGCATCGCTTACTTCTACGCCACTGTTCTCTACTTCGTCAAAAGGAATCTTCACCACGGCCACCTGACGGCTGGCAATCTGGTTGTTCGCAAACTCCTGTGCCTGCCAGCTAGGAGCGTACATGGCCTTAGAAACGAGCGAGCCCATCTTTTCCTGAAGGCGGGTAGCAACGATCTCACGACGCTGGTACTTCCAGATGGTTTCGATGTTGGGGTTCAGTTCACCGTTGGTAACGGCATCCTTAAGCGTACCGTTATCAATGTGGCCCTGAATCTGGCTCAACAGCGTACGATTCAGCTGGCCGGTGTTGGGGTCCGTCAGGTTACGGGTAACGATGGGGCTGGGCTGTGGGCCGAACTCCAGGTCATTCAGTTCGATGTCAGAGACCGTCAGACCGAGGTTTTCGGCTTCTTCCTTCACCAGGCCTTCGTTGACGTAGAACTGCCACAATTGGTCGCGGTTCTGGTAAGCATCGCCGCCGGAGAACGCACCGCTGAGGGTACGCTCGAAGTCAGCGCGGTCAATTTCCTGATGACCTACGCGGCCCATGGCCTGCTCAACGGGGCCGAGGGGGCCGTTGGCTCCACTGGACATCTCCTGAAAGACGAACAGACAGATAGCGCCACCAATGACGAAGAGGATGAGGGCTGTATTATCTCGAATTTTTCCAATCAGTGCCATACTGCAAACTTGCTTTAGCGATTCGGCCGCAACTGCGGGCCTTTGTTCGTGGTAATTATAGTTTCCCAACCAAAAAAATGGCCGGACCAAATGCTTTTAGGTCCCGGCCAGTGCTCGTTGGGCATGCGAAGATACTACTTTTTAAAATAGTTGGCAGAAGTCAGGCGGACAAGCAAAGATTTTTGTGGAGAATGAAGTCGTATTGGGCGCCGGAGCGCGGGTGCTGGGGGGAGGTTATGGGAGCAGGGAATAGGCTTCGTTGCTTTCGTCGACTTTCCATCCAGCGTCGTCGTTTGTCAACAAGCTTTTTCCGGACCGGCCTTATATTACACAGTACAAACACCAACCCAACAATGCTTACCCTGCAAGGTAAAAGGACGAATAACATCCTCTCCGGTATTGACTTCAAGCTTAGCTTAACCGGGCTGACGCACAACAGCCACTATCTGATTGGAGATCAACTTACGGGACAGCTTAGCATTGCGACGAATCGTGAACTGCTGAATACAAACATTTCCCTCGCGCTCTCTTATGTGCTGGATAGCGAACTGAAGCAGGAGGCAACAAAAGCCTACACTTTTCACCTGAAGCAGGGAATAAGACTACAAAAAAACCTTACAACTACCTATGATGTAACCATTCCTTTCCATCTTGGCCGGGCTAATTTTTCTGGACAGAAGCTAAATGCTTTCTGGCAGCTTACGGTAATGCTAAGCCATGATATGCTCGCCACTGAGCGTACGCTTGTAGAAAAAGTCTTTGGTTCTGAGACTCGAAAAATCACCTCTACTTTCCACATCCCCGTCCACTACGGTAAGGGAAACTACCGCGTCAAAGCCCGGGAACTACCTATCCCTTTTTTCAACAACCTAGTGATCGGCGGTACAGCCTTTGTTACTGCAGGCTTAATTTTCTTCTTGTCTCTTCAACTAGGCTTAGAACAATCATTTCAGCCTTACTTTTTCACTATTATTTTTGCATTGCTAGTCATTATTTTTTACCACGTGATTCGTCTGGCCAGTTTTAAAATGACGCCAATGAAAATCAATCCGTTGCGGGATGGCAAACTCCGGATTCAATACCTGAACCGCGGAAAAGGCCATCTTGAGGGTGCCAAAATCGGGCTCCGTCTCAAAGAAAAACGGAAGGCAAAGAATGGTAATGGTCAACTCGACCTAGGGGAAGGCTTGCTCTTTGAGGAAAGAACACCACTCAAGAGCTCCTCCCGTCCACTGGGTCACCTCAATGAGGTAATCATTCCCTTTACGGACCGGATTGATGAATTTCCTACCAGCTATCTGCTTGGTAGCCCTAAACATCCTCATGGCTATGAATGGGAAGTTTTCCTCACCACCCCTATCCCTTTCTTCGGTGGCAATAAAGAGATTAGCTGGCCCATCAATGTCACCTGGGAGCGAATGCGTACCACCCTACCCTCCTCCCACGAACTCGAAGAAGAAAAACTGGAGCTCCGGGAGCTGGTGGACAATCGGCGGAGACGGTAGAATGGTAGCAGCTATCTTACTCCTTGACTATATTCCCCCATACTCCTTTCTTCCATCACCCCCTTACTCCCCTCATGCTCAGGCTCACCCATAACGAAACTGCCTTCTCCGCTACCCTCGACCTCGAGGGCTTGTCAGCGGATAAGACCTACGTGGTTGGCGATCAACTAAAAGGTAAACTCACCTTTAAGGCTAAGCGTGACCTGACCATCTTGACCATTAACGGTGAGCTCTCCTACGAAGTCAAAGGGAAGACCAAGACCAACACCATTTATGCACATCAGTTAAAGTTGATGCCCTACCGGGAACTGAAAGAAGGAGACGTCTGCAAATTTGACATCAATGTTCCCTTTCACTTTGGCCGACCAAACTTTAAGGGAGACAACCTCGACAGCTTTTGGCGCTTTAACCTATTGATTGTAAGGGAAGTCCCTAAGGAGCTACGGACCATCCTTCAGATGCTTCCGGGGATGGACAAGAAACTGATGGAGGCCGACTTTACCATCCCCGTGTCCGCCGGAAAGGGCAGCTTCAAGGTAAAAGCCCAACCCCTCGCGATTCCACTTATTAGTGGTGAAGTTATCGGTATTGGTAGTTTCCTGACTCTTGGTCTAATGGTAGCCCTTGGCTTTACGATGCCTGAGCCCGGCGTAAGTAATGGACTTTTCTTTGTGCTGGCCCTCCTGGGTTTACTCGGCATTCTCCTCTACCATTTCCTTCACCTCAGTAGTTTCAAGATGACGCCGATGGAGGTTAAGCCTCTGCGGGACGGAAAAATTCGAATCCGCTATCTCAATCGGGGTAAGAATCACTTGAACAGGGCCTAC
>CALIGP010000093.1 GCA_938021455.1 uncultured Lewinella sp.
GCTACGAAGTACCAGCTCATTACGGTCACTATATACAATAGTATGGCGAATCAGCTGTGGGCGGCGGCGACCACGGTCTACCTGCATCACCAAGCCTCCCTGTCGGTAATCAGCGTCCCAGGTACCAGTATAACGGCGCTGGCGAGCGTAGCGAGACCTGGAAGGTCGGATCTCCTCAAAGAAACCATCACGCTCCAAAATGAGCGTCGTTTGTTGACTACGGCTGGCCGGTATCACAGGCTGCCCATTTCGCTGGCCAGCGCTTTCGACCCAAACTCCTTCCAGGGAGGGGCCTCTTCCACGTTGCGCAGAAGTCATATTGAGAAAAAGTAAGCTGAGTAATATCACAAGGGAAAATCGCATGTCTTCAGGTTTTAGCTAAAGGACGCCAAGAGACGGACAATTGTCAAAGCAGAGCCCCTTCTTTAATGTAGCTTTAACCTCCCTTAAGAACTTCTTTAGACCAGGAACTGCTCATCGTACAGCACCTGCTTCACCTCTTCATTGATGCGCGTCCGGCTTTCCAGATCAAGTTCCTCTGAGCGATGGTACTTCTCCATTAGAATGTACTGCTTATTGCTATCTCCGGGCCGCTGGATATAGGCCACTTCCACTACTCCCTGTTTTCTGAAGTGTTGCATTTCCCGCGAAAGCATGTTCCAGGGCAAACCGGTGGTCACCATCAGGTCGTGAGGGCTAACTTTATAGTCATAAGCAATGAAGACGTTCTGCAAATCCTCAATGGTGAGGAAAGGCTCTCCGGAGAGTTCTATCCCAGGAATTTCTTCCAGCGGAGCGGAGAGTTCATAGAAATATTTCATTCCCGTTGGGTTGGTACCTGCGATGAGCAAGCCTCCGGTTGACAAATTGGAGAGTCTGGCCGTCGCCTCTCCTTTCGTCAAATTAGTCTTCTCAGCGATCATATCAGCAGATAATAGTCCACCGGGTTGTTTTTCAAAGAGGCGCAACAAGGCCAAATCCGTGATAGTTCTTTGAGTATCCTGAGTTTGCTGCTTACTTCGGCTAACGATAACCATAATAAAAGCGATCATCGCAAAGGTCATCCCCACCAGGAACATAGAAGCCGTTAAAATTTTGGGAGCATCTCCTTTCAGCAACAGGCCCCCAACGCCTACAAAGGTGGAGAGTATTCCTGCGAAAAACCACAAGTATTTCTTCATTTGGTAAAGCTACTATCGAATCAGGTAAAGTTCCGTCTGCCATCCAACATTGTAAGCTCGTATGCGGTGCTAAAACTATCTCTAAGCAAAGTCAATCGTCAACGTGGGGATACGCTAAAAAGACTTTATATCAGCTTTCAGAAACTGTTCAGACCAGATACCGCTCATCATATAGCACCTGCTTCACCTCCTCATTAATCCTTGTCCGGCTCTCCAGATCTAACGCTTCAGATCGGTGGTATTCTTCCATCAAAATGTACTGTTTATAGCTATCTCCGGGCCGTTGGATATAGGCGACGTCAATAACTTTCTCTTTGCGAAAATGCTTCATCTCTCGTGAAAGCATTTTCCAGGGGAGGCCAGTAGTAACCATCAAGTCGTGCGGACTAACTTTGTAATCATAGGCAATAAAAATTTCCTGCAGGTCTTCAATGGTCAGGAATGGCTCTCCGGAAAGCTGTATACCCTTGATTTCCTCCAAAGGGGCAGAAAGTTCATAATAGTATTTCATCCCCGTTGGATTGGTCCCCGCAATAAGCAGTCCGCCCGTTGACAAACTAGACAACCTACTGCTAGCCTCTCCCTTTGTCAATTTAGTCTTTTCAGCAACCATATCAGCAGATAATAATCCACCAGGTTGTTTGTCAAAGAGTCGAAGTATATCAAGGTCAGTAACGAGTCGTTGGGTACTTCGAACCTCTGTGGTCTTTTTTTTCTGCAATAACAATCCAATAAAAAGCATCAAAAACCCAACGGTCATAAGTGATATGATGACAACCAACGTACTCGTTTCCATAAGAAAGAATTTTAGAAAATTAGCCGCTAGCGGATTACGTACAGTTTCGTCTGCCGTCCATCAATATAGCGAAACGACTCCCCGTCCCAAAAACCATCCTCTTCCATCATCATCCGGATATCCTTGCCCCAGGCATCGAGGTATACTTTGGTGTTCAGTTCAATGCTGTAGGCGGTGTTAGGGTGCAGCGGATAGTCTCCGCGTACGGGCACCCCACCCTGCTGGTCCCAGAGGCCAACGGTTGGCCCGGCTCCGTGGCCATGGTAGCCGATGGGATGGGTGTAAATAGTGGGGCGTAACCCTTTTGCTTTGCCCTTGGCCAGGGCGCCGGCCAGCAGCTCGTTGCCGGTACGCCCGTTTTTGTACTCAGCTGTAAGTACATCCATGGTCTCCATTCCCTGGCGGAAAGCATCAACGAGGAATGCCGGGGGTTCGGTCTCTCCGGGCTTTAACACGTAGGCGTTGTGCTGGGTATCCGTATTCAGGCCACAATAGGTAATGCCAAAGTCGCAGTGCAGTAGGTCCCCGGGCTGAATAACAACGCTACCCGGGCGGCCACTAAAGGCATAGAGTTCGTCTTGTTCTTTGCGTTGCACATCAACCGTCGGGTGGAACCAAACGCCCAGACCTAGTTTATTGGACCGCTCGCGCATGAACCAGACCACCTCGTCGGTCGTCGTTACGCCGGGCGTGATGACCTGATTACTAAAAGCCTCGGCGATGATGGCGTGGGCAACAGCCATAACCTGACGGTAAACGGTCATTTCAGAGGCGGTGCGGGTTTCCAGCCAACCGATGGCGAGTTGATCGCCGGTAACGATACGGTCCCGATAAGTTGTTGGCAGGCTTTCGCGCAACTTGTCGTAGTGGTAGGAGCTAATGCCGTCAGCGAGGCCGAAATCAGGGCTACGGTTTACGGCAATTTTGCGGGGATTCCGGTCACTGATGAGCTTAGTCAGGGCAGCCCATTGATCGGGTTGCGCCTCGGGGTCCCAAGCTTTTTTGAAGACGTCTCCTACGGCGTAACGGGCACAGGCTAGTGTTTCGAGTGGTTGGCCGTTACCAGGATCGTAAATTAGTAACATCGTCGTCCTGCGTGCGCCCATCCATTTGCCTGGTAACATAGTATTCAAGACCGGATCTTCGTTGTATTCACGGCTGATGAGCAGCCACATGTCCACATCGGCACGCTTCATCAACATCGGAAGCACGGTTTGCGCTCGTTCCGTTAGCCAGGCGTCGTGCAGTTCTGTTTGCTGCTCAAGAGATAGCATGGCAGGATATTCCTGTGCCATCATGGGAAGGGAAAGACAGAATAAAATTATGGTACATAAAAGGTGCTTCATCATGTGGCCCAAGGTAATGAGGCGCGGCCGCAGGTGCAAGGGAAAGTTACGGGAAGCATTGCCGAAAGGCCACACTTTGCACCTGCGTCCGCGCCGACTTACCTATATTTGCCGCGCACAACTTATTCATATGGGATGGTTTAAACGCCTGACGAGTGGCATACAAACAACGACACGTAACAAAAAGGACACCCCCGAGGGCCTTTGGTACAAGTGTAAGCGTTGTGGAGAGACGGTAACCCGGAAAGATTTACGGGAAAACCTCTATAAATGCCCCAGCTGTAATTATCACGATCGGATTGGCTCCAACGAGTACTTCGAGTTGCTTTTTGATGGCAATTTCGAAGAATTCCAGGCAGACATGAAGGCGGTTGACATTCTTGAATTCAAGGACCTGAAGTCCTACGAAGACCGGCTAGCCGCTGCCCACAAGAAAACGGGACTATCCGACGCCATTCGCGTGGCTCGGGGCAAAATCAACCGACGTCCCATCGTCATTGCTTGTATGGATTTCGGCTTTATCGGCGGATCGATGGGCAGTGTAGTGGGCGAAAAGATCGCCATCGCCATCGATGAAGCCCGAACGAGCCAAACCCCCTTACTGATCATCTCCAAAACCGGCGGAGCCCGGATGATGGAGGCGGCTTTCAGTCTGATGCAAATGGCCAAAACCAGCGTTAAGCTGAGCCAGCTGGCCAAAGCGGGTGTGCCCTACTTCAGCCTGATGACCGACCCCACTACCGGAGGGGTTACGGCCAGCTATGCCATGCTGGGCGACATCAATCTCGCGGAGCCAGAAGCCCTGATCGCCTTTGCAGGTCCACGCGTTGTGAAAGAAACCATTAAGAAGGAATTACCTCCTGGCTTTCAAACCTCTGAGTTTTTGTTGGATCACGGCTTCCTCGACTTCATCGTCGATCGCTCTGACCTGAAAGAACGTCTCGGAGACTTACTCTACCTCTTCGAACCCGCTACTAAAAATGCCTAAACGCCTAGTCGGCATACTCGTCTGCATTCTGCTGGCCAATATTCTCAACTTCGCCTTGGGTCGTTGGCTAACGGAGAAGACTGCTGAATGGGCGCCTACCGTGGCGGTTGCTGACGGCTCTACCTTGAATACCAGCCGGTATTTTCAGGAACGGGCAGACACGACGCTGGCGGGCTCGCCAGACGCGGAAGCACTTCTTGACTTTTACAACTGGCTGGATCGCGGAGGATCGGAAGCTTACCTGACCTGGGAGGCTTCCCGGAAAGACTTACGCGCCGCCTCGACACCGTTTATACAGCGCGCCCTGACGGTCGCCGAAAGCAGTAACGCTGGCCGCTACCTTTCCTTGCTACTACTCATTATCACGATACTCTTGATCTGGGGCAAGGGGCTTCGGGAACAATACTTTCTCACGCCCTTTCTTTACCTGGGTATTTGTGCGGGTACGGCAGCCTTATTCGGTAGTTTAAGTTCACCTATGTTTACTGCCGTCATGGTGGGTTGGCTGATTCTTTATTTCGGTGGGTTACGGTTGTTTTTGCCCATTTGGCACGTAGAATGGTCCCGACTCATGCGCCCCTCCCTTACCCTTTGCATTTTCTTGCTGGCGACGATGTCTCTGCGTGGGCCAGAGCTGGTTGACTTCTGGTTCTGGACCAGCCCACTTTTCCGACTAGCACTCGTATTGGTGGTTTTACTCACCGTATTCTTCCATCTCACTATTTTAGTCAAGGTGTTAGAAACGGCAAAAATGGACGGATTGGCCCGCCTGTTCGGTTTCGGGATACCGCTGGGAGTTGCTACGCTTACGCTCGGGATATTTCTGGGTTACTACGGTCCGGTTGGCGGGGCGGCAATGCAGCAACTTAACTATGAGCTCGTTACACTGGCTCCACAAACCGTGGCGGGCTTCAACCCTGACGCTCCTTTCATCCTTGCCTTTGCAGGCATTATTCTGCTGGTGTTTTCGGGGATCGGGTACTACGTACAACGCATTGCACGTTGAGTGCCTGCGGGTTTCCAGTTGGTTTATTGCCCGTGCAGCTGGAAGATAAGCCCTTTTGGTTCCCTTCAAACTACAATTAATCGTCCTCTAGATGAAACCGTTTTTCCTTGGCATTGTATTATGCCTTTCCATTAGCCAACTAGTGGCTCAAACTAACCCCATCAATATGGATTCTGTTTCTTACGCCCTGGGCGTAGTTCTTTCCCAAAATTTGAAATCTCAGGGCTTCGAAAAAGTAGACCCTGCTGCCTTAGCCAAAGGCTTTGAAGAAGGCCTTGCTGGCAATGCCAGCATGGACCCCGCCAATGCTAACGCTCAGATTCAGGCCTTCCTACAGTCAAAAGCTGAAATGGCGGGCGCTGAAGCCCGCAAGGAAGGCGAAGACTTCCTGGCCGCCAACGCTAAGCGCGCTGAAGTGAAGGTGACCGACTCTGGTCTGCAGTACGAAGTACTGAAGGAAGGTGAAGGCGCCAGCCCAACGGCTACCCAAACCGTAGAGGTGCACTACCACGGTACACTCATTGACGGCACCGTTTTCGATAGCTCCGTGGACCGTGGAGAAACCATCGAGTTTCCTCTCAACCGCGTTATTCCGGGCTGGACGGAAGGCGTACAGCTCATGAAGGAAGGGTCTAAGTATCGCTTCTTCATCCCCTTTAACCTCGCTTACGGTGAGCGCGGCTCTCAGCCAAAGATCCCGCCCTACGCGGCCCTGATCTTTGACGTGGAGCTCTTCAAAGTGAAGTAATAGCTTCGCTTACGAAAACAAAAGCCGGCCCTTTCTTCGCGAAGGGGCCGGCTTTTAATTTACCCTGGTCAGGGTTTAGTCGCTAAACACGAGCTACTGGACCGTCAGCTACGACCTCCGTCTCCGGGGAATCGTTAAACAAGGCGGGCAGTTCGTCCACCAAGCCAGTAGCATAAGCAAAGGCCGCCAACATTCCAATCGTAATAAGGGTGGTAAAGGCAAGAGCTTTGCGACGGCGGCGACGATCATTTTTTTCGGTACGGTAATTCATCTCTCGGTGTGGGTTTGTGTGAAAGTCGATAGGATAACGAAACAACCGCCCGACATTGTGCATTAGTTGCCAGGGAAATCTTAATTCAACCTTATAAAAACGATAAAATGTCCGATCGCCAGGAAACCTATCAGGCCGTAATCAAAGAAATCGACGCTGCTGGCGCTACGTTGGTAGCGGTGTCTAAGCAGCGCTCTCAGGATCAAATCATGGAGTTGTACGACTGGGGGCAACGTGACTTCGGGGAGAATCGCGATGCAGAGCTAGTGGAAAAGTATCATGCACTGCCGAAAGATATCCGCTGGCATTTTATCGGCCACCTGCAACGTAATAAGGTGAAAAACATCGCTCCCTTCGTTACGCTCATTCATGCCGTAGACAGCCTTCGGTTACTGCGGGAAATCGACAAGCAGGCAAAGGCCTTCGATCGACCAATCCCTACCCTACTCCAATTTCATATTGCGGAAGAAGAGAGCAAGTATGGCTTAAGCCGGGAAACCGTCAAAGAATTGCTGCAAGCGATCAAAGAGGAGCCGCTTAGCCACGCTCGAGTTGCGGGCGTAATGGGCATGGCTACCTACACCGATAACGACGAACAGATCGCCGGAGAGTTTGCGTCCCTTAGTGATACTTTCGGATTGCTTCAGCGGCAGGTGTTCTTTGATGATGAGTACTTCAAAGAAGTCAGCATGGGAATGAGTGGAGATTACCCCATCGCGCTGGAGCACGGGAGTACGCTGGTACGGGTGGGCAGCTTATTATTCAACTAGCCAAGAAGAGCTACAGCTCTGACACTAACTCCCCCGCCAGCTGGATGGAGGCTCCAGCCTCCTGCATTTCAGTAATTGCCCGATCCACGTCTCCTGGCTGGAGGTTCACCCCACGGGTAGCATCTTTAACCAGTACCGTCGTAAAGCCTTCGCTCAAAGCATCCAGCACGGTGAATTTTACGCAAAAGTCTGCCGCTACGCCAAGCACGTGAACCTCGGTAATTCCCTTTTCTTTCAGCCACTCTGCCATACCGGTACTCTTCCGGTGGCCATTGTCGTAAAAACCGCTATAGCTGTCTATCTCCGGGTCCGTCCCCTTTTGGAATACTTTGGTAATACGGTCACTATCCAAGTCTGCCACGAACTCTGCCCCCCAGGTACCTTGCACACAGTGGATGGGCCAGAGTACTTGCTGCAAGCCGTGAAGATCGATAACCTGACCGGGCTTACGCCAAGCATGGTTAGCGGCAAAGGAACCGTGGTTTCCGGGGTGCCAATCCTGAGTGGCTACAACGGTTTGATAATGCGGCATTAGCGCATTAGCAAGCGGGACAACAACATCTCCTTCGGCAACGGGAAGCATGCCCGTGGGCATGAAATCGACCTGAAGGTCAACGAGAATAAGGGCAACGTTAGCGGGGTGCACGGGTACTTAGTTTGGTTTGAAAGTAAAGATAGGGTTTTCCAGACTTTATGCTTTCGGATTCTCGGAGACAGTGTGGATAACAAATTGCAGGTTTGAAGTAAAGCCTAAGACTTTTGCATTGGTAAAAAACCCTCTCCCCCGGCCCCTCTCCGGAGGAGAGGGGAGACGTCTCCGGCGGTAAATTACCGTAAGAACCTGCAATTTGTTATCCATACCTAAAGACATCCTCTGCTTTCTTTGGCACTCCCCTTGCACCTGCGGCTAGCGCCAAATAGCCTTACTAGTATTTCTTTTTCGAGATCTTGTTGTAAGTAATTTGCTTCTGTGCCTTTGATTTAAATCGCAGCACTCCATCCCCTCGCAGTTGTGTGTGTTTTGTCTTTCTTCCTTGCACCCGTGCACGCCACCGTTTCCAACTATTCAGTTTTAGCTCCCGCTTCATCAGCTTAATCACCTCTGCCTCTGGCAGCCCAAACTGAAATTCTATAGCAGAGAAAGGGGTTCGGTCCTCCCAGGCCATTTCAATGATACGATCGATGTCTTCCGGGGATAAATTGTCTTGCATAGCAGCCTAACGTGAAATCAGGTTGCAAGTTGCAGGTTACAGGTTGCGAAGGTT
>CALIGP010000094.1 GCA_938021455.1 uncultured Lewinella sp.
TGTTCACGTCCGTCAGTACGGTATCGCGCTCAAGGATGATCTCGTTACGTTCGAGGATCACGAGCTCGCCCGTGTCTTCGTCAACGAAATCTTCCGTCCAGGCGCGCAGTACACGGGCAGCAAGCTTACGGCCGATTGCGGCAGTGAGCGCTTCCCGGGTATTGGCTACTTCATCGGCTAGGCCGAAGAGGTCAAGGATCGACTTATCACTGTCGAAGCCAATGGCCCGCAGTAGGGTCGTGACGGGGAATTTCTTTTTACGGTCGATGTAAGCGTACATCACCGTGTTAATGTCGGTAGCGAATTCCATCCAGGCTCCCTTGAAAGGAATTACCCGTGCGGAGTAGATCGCTGTACCGTTGGGGTGGAAATTCTGACCGAAGAACACACCGGGTGAGCGGTGCAGTTGAGATACAATGACCCGTTCGGCTCCGTTGATCACGAAGGTACCCTTGGGCGTCATGTAAGGGATGTTTCCGAGGAAAACATCTTGCTCGATGGTCTGAAAATCCACGTGCTCCTCATCATTACAGGACAAGCGGAGCTTGGCCTTCAGCGGAACGCTGTACGTCAAACCACGCTGCATACACTCAGGAACGGTGTAGCGAGGAGGATCGACGAAGTAATCGAGAAACTCGAGGTTAAAAATGCTCCTGGTATCGGAGATAGGGAAGTTTTCCTGGAACACCCGGTATAAACCTTCCAAAGCCCGATTTTCGGGCGTTGTTTCCAGCTGGAAAAATTCCTGGAACGATTTAAGTTGGATTTCTAGTAGATCAGGTGAGTGATCAGTCAGCTTAATTTTACCGAAGCTTACCCGTTGTTCTTCAGCATTAAGGATCTGGCCGTTTGACGTCATTAGCAGTTTTCCTTTATATTTGGCCCAGGATCAAACCGTCCGCGGTGGATTGGCCCTGAGGGGATTTATGGGGGTCCGGGATACAAAACCCGGGCGGGAATAGATATTGCGAATTAATAAGACGTTTTTTGTCCTATAAAAGTTTCGCTTTGTCAGCAATTCTTTATACGCAAAAAGCTCAGCCAGACGTTTCCGTCCGCTAAGCCGTCCAAAAGGCAACGATTTGCCTTTCGTAGGTAAAGAAGTAGCGGGGACGATGCAGGTGCACCGCCCCCTACTAGTTCTTGGTCAGGAAGACTGAATTACTTCAGCTCAACCGTAGCACCAGCCTCTTCGAGAGCGGCCTTCATGCTTTCGGCTTCGTCCTTAGGCACGCCTTCCTTGATGACGGCTGGAGCGCTGTCGACAAGTTCCTTAGCCTCTTTGAGGCCAAGACCGAGAAGGTTCTTAACTTCCTTCACCACCTTCAGCTTGCTGCCACCGGCAGATTGCAGTTCGATGGCAAAGTCAGTCTTAGCGGCTGCGGCTTCTTCGCCACCTCCACCTCCACCACCGGCTACGGCAACGGCTGCGGCTGCGGGCTCGATGCCGTAGTCGTCCTTCATGATGGTTACGAGCTCGGTTACTTCCTTAATGGTAAGGTTTACGAGCGATTCGGCGATTGATTTTACATCTGCCATAATAGAAAAATATTTAAAATTGATTTACGAGTAATCGCGTATCAGCTTGGAAGCCATGATTAGGGGGTAGATGATAGTGGGTAGAAGGTATAGCTGCCGCATTTTGGAGAGGTTCGTCGCTACGAACGTAGTGAGCATCCTCACGCGGCAGCACTATTATCTACCCTCTATCATCTATTATTGGAGGCTACGCCTCCCGCTCTTCGAGCGTCTTGAGCAGGCCAGCGACCTGAGAGCCACCACTGTTGAGGGCACCAAGCAGGTTCTGCATTGGGCTCTGGAGCAGGGTGAGTACGTCGGCGAGCATTTCTTCGCGGGACTTGAGCTTAGCGAGTGCGGTAAGCTGGTCGTCTCCAGAGTAAACGGAGCCTGCAACGTAAGCTGCTTTGAGGATAGGACGTTCGCCATCGTCACCACGGAATTCCTTGATAACTTTAGCGGGAGCGTTGGCTACCTCAGTGAAGAGAAGGGCCGTTGGGCCTTTCAGTGCATCGAACACCGCCTTGTAGTTGCCTTCTTCGGGCATCTGCTCAAGGGCCTTGATGGCCAGGGTATTCTTGACGACCTGCATCGAAATTCCTTTTTCAAAGAATTTACCGCGCAGTTCGGTGGTTTTCTCGGCGGAGAGAGTTGAGGCATCAGCGATGTAGAAGAACTCATTGTTCTCGAAACGCTCCTTGAGAGCCTCGATGGCCGCCGCTTTATCTGTCTTAGTCATTATAAGTTAGTTTGAGGGACGGTTAAGCAATGGTTTTCGGATCGACCTTGATGCCGGGGCTCATCGTAGAACATACGACGACCGACTTCATGTAAACACCCTTGGCACTGGATGGCTTCATGCGTACCAGGGTGCCAAGGAGTTCGTTGGCATTGTCCAGCAGCTGCTCGGGAGAGAAACCTACGCGGCCGATGCTGGAGTGAATGATGCCGAATTTGTCGACACGGAAAGCGATCTTACCGCCCTTTACGTCAGTTATTGCCTGCGCAACGTCCATCGTTACCGTACCCGTCTTAGGGTTTGGCATAAGGCCACGGGGGCCGAGTACACGACCGAGACGACCGACCTTGGCCATCGTCTGGGGCATTGCGACAACAACGTCGAAGTCGGTCCAGCCTTCGGTTACCTTGGCGACCATGTCGTCGAGGCCAACGAAATCTGCACCAGCGTCGAGGGCTGCCTGTTCCTTGTCCGGAGTTACGAATGCCAGTACGCGCTTGGTTTTACCCGTGCCATGGGGCAGGGTAACGGTACCACGCAGCGCCTGGTCAGCTTTACGGGGGTCGATACCGAGACGTACGTGTACGTCTACGGATGCGTCGAACTTAGCGGTATTCACTTCCTTCACGAGAGCCATGGCTTCGTTGAGTGCGTACTGCTTTTCGGCGTCGACCTTACCTTCGGCGGCTTTCCGCGCTTTGCTAAGTTTAGCCATAATAAAATAATGTTTGAGGTAAATGACGCACACCATGGTTAGGCGTGCTCCCTACGAGATAATTTGTGTTTGGAGGGCGGGGAACGCAGGTGCAGTGGAGGGCTTTGAAGAGCAAGGACTTAAATTCACCCCTTGCTTTAAAACCCTTGATTTGCACCAGCGGCCGCGCCAGATCGCGCTGCTTAAGCGTCGTACGGTGACTGACCACCTTCGATGGTGATGCCCATTGAGCGGGCTGTACCTGCAACCATCTTCATGCCGCTTTCTACGGTGAAGCAGTTAAGGTCGGCCATTTTGCTCTCGGCGATGGTCCGAACCTGATCCCAGCTTACCTTAGCAACCTTGATCCGGTTAGATTCCTTGGAACCACTCTTGATCTTAGCAGCCTCTAGCAACTGAATAGCAGCGGGAGGAGTCTTAATGACGAAGTCGAACGACTTGTCTTTGTAAACGGAGATAATCACGGGAAGGACCTTGCCTTGCTGATCCTGCGTCTGCGCGTTGAAACGCTTACAGAATTCCATGATGTTCACGCCCTTCGCACCGAGTGCGGGGCCAACGGGGGGAGCTGGGTTAGCACCGCCACCGCGGACCTGAAGTTTGATTTGTACTTCTACTTCCTTAGCCATGATAGCTTATTTATGTCGTACTAACGAATGGCCGCTGTTCGGGCCACTCTCCGACTATTTAGTTTTAAATTAATTCGGGGTAGGTTCGGTTAAGACTGTTTTTCGACTTGCATGAAGTTGAGTTCAACCTCGGTGCCACGGCCAAAAATCTTAACGATAACCTTAAGTTTTTTCTTCTCTTCGTTCACTTCCTGAATATCACCCACGAACTCGTTGAACGGTCCGTCGATAATTTTCACGGTCTCGCCTTCGATGAAGGGTTCGATCATGGTATCACCGGCTTCGAGGTTTTCGTCTACCTTACCGAGGAGTCGGTTGGCTTCTGAATCCCGCATGGCGATTGGTTCGCTCTTGCCGAGGAAGTGAATGACGTTGGGCAGTCCGGTCACGGTATCCAACACCTCTCCATTGAGGGCGTAAGGATCAGCCTCCACGAGTATGTACCCGGGGAGAATGTTACGATCGGAGATCACTTTTTTGCCACCGCGGATCTTGTAGACCTTTTCGGTAGGCACGATGATTTTCATGATGTGGTTTTCCCACCCATTCATCGCAATCTCTTTTTCGATCCGTTCCTTGATCTTTTTCTCTTTGCCACTGATGACTCGGAGGGAATACCATTTAGTTACTGCCATTGTATGTTGTCGGTTAGCCTAATTCGTAAATGAATTTGACGACATTTTTCCAGACAAGGTCCATGGCCATGATCGAAAACGCGAAGATCGCGGAGCCAATCAGTACCAAAATGGTATTGGTCTGTAGCGTAGAGTAGCTCGGCCAGGTCACATTGTGCACCAGCTCGTTGTAGCTTTCCCGCAGATAAAGTCCTATTTTGTCCATTAGTAAAGGATTAAGGGTAAAAAAGAGAAAGGACTAGAGCCCCGAATAGGGGATGCGGCACCTTACACCAATTCACGTATGTCGGGGGAGAAAAATGGAACAGGATTATCACACCCTCTTCTTCCTTTACTCCCTTATTGTGCACGGGCGGAGAGACTCGAACTCCCAGCCCCTGGTTTGTCTGCGACGCTGCTGCGCGGTTGGAGACTCTCAGTGCTCGGAGGGGAATCTTTCCGATCGTTAACTTATTTCTGTTATCCGACATTCTCGTTTGAATGTCTTGTTTGCACGGGCGGAGAGACTCGAACTCCCAGCCCCTGGTTTTGGAGACCAGTGCTCTACCAATTGAGCTACGCCCGTGTATGTTTTTACTG
>CALIGP010000095.1 GCA_938021455.1 uncultured Lewinella sp.
CACCTTTGCGAAGTGATTACTGGTGAAGACTTCCACCCGGCCTTCCTGGAAGCGCTCGAAAATGTACCCAGCAACGTGGCCAAAAGCGCCGCCGTTGCCTATCGGGAACACGTAATGCCCGCCCGGGTAGGCCTGCGTCGCGTAGGTATGCACTTCGCTGCCTCCAGCCTTTTTGAGGCCGACATGCATGACTTAGAGCTGTTTAATTACCGGGCAGAGATTCACGCCCTCCGGCAGCTCCGCGCCGGCGGTTACCGCCTGGCAATGGGTCGAATGACCATTCTCTCTAACCTGACCCACAGTCGCTCTACCTTCAGTTTTGCGGTCCTGTATTTGGGCCAGCAGACGATGATCGGGAGTATACGGGACGATATGTCTCTGGAAGACTTTGAATCCTTCGCCCCCGATCTGGAACAAGAGTTTCGGGGAGGACACGTAGGAGAAGTGATCACCTTGATTCATACCCATTTCGGGATGGACACCTTCTCCATCTGGTCCTTATTCCGCGACGAAAAACGCCGCATCCTACTCTTCATGATGGACCGTACACTGGACATTGCCTCCAACAGCTTCAAGGAGTTCTACTACGATAATTACCAGCTGATGAGTACGATGCGGACCAACGGCCTGCCGCTACCCGACGCCTACCAATCAGCCATCGGCTTTACGCTCCACCGACGGTTGGAGGATGCTCTTTCGATCCAGGAAGAACTCGACCAGCCTCGTTTTGAGCGCATCGTTGCTGACTTTTCTCACTGGAACCACCACTGGGACGGAGCCGACGATTTGGAGAAAGCGGCGGCCCAACGGCTACAGGACCTGATCAAAAATGCTTTTACCGGAGACACCAGCTGGTCAGACGTGCACTACTTGCTGAACGCCATTAAGAAGCTCGACCTTACCCCCAACTATTACCGGACCCAGAATGCCTTTCTGGAGAACTGGACGGAAGCTTACGCCAGCCAACTTTCTAAATCGTCCTTGGCAGCGGGCTTGTCCGTTGCAAGAGATCTTGAACTGGCACTCGGCTTCGTAGAGCAGGAAAATCCGGAAAGCGTAGCCCACTAATGAAGATCGCGCTACTGGCCCCACTACGCTACCCCGTCAGGCAACCTTATGCGGGTGGCGTAGAAATGCACACCCATATGCTGGCCAAAGAGTTACGGGCTCGAGGGCATGAAATCACTCTTTTCGCTCACCCGGAATCAGACAAAAGTTTCGGTCTGGTGCCCTGCCTGCTGACCGAAGAGGCTGGCTTCGGGGCGACGACCTTTGCGTACCGCAGGGTGATGAAAGAGCTTGCCAAAGGAGACTTTGATCTGGTCCAAAATAACAGTCTGCACTTTTTGCCGCCCTTACTGGCGGGCACGTTGTCTTTTCCGATGGTGACGACGCTCCACACGCCGCCCTACCGGTCATTCCGACTTACGGGCGCGCTGACGCGCAAGACGGCTTCGCACCAATACGTCAGCATCAGTCGTTTTATCCAGTCGCAATGGTCTGGCCTGATCGGGGAATCTAGCGTAGTCCACAACGGTATTCAGTTGTCGGAGTGGCCCTATAGCCCGGTTGCCGTGCCCAAAACGGCGGTTTGGTTTGGGCGGTTCACCCCGGAAAAGGGCGCGGAATACGCCATTGAAGCGGCCCAAAGAGCGGGTTACCGGCTCACGCTGGCAGGGCCCGTGTACGATCAGCATTACTATGATCAAAAGATAGCGCCCCGTTTAAACGAGCAGGTCACCTATGCCGGCCATCTTAATCAGCCGGAGTTGGCGTCTCTCGTTGGTCGGTCGGCGGTGGGGCTGGTAACTTCCGTTTGGGATGAGCCCTTTGGGCTCGCTTATGTGGAAATGGCGGCCTGTGGGACGCCGGTGGCGGCCTTTGATAGTGGCGCAGCCCGGGAAATCATCACCGAGCAGTGTGGTGCGCTGGTGGCTAAACGAGACGTAGCGGCGCTGGCGCAGGTGCTGGGGGAGTTAAAAAGCAGGGAACGCTCGGGCTGCCGGCAGCACATCGAGACTCATTTTCCGGTTAGCCGGATGGTGGAGGGGTATTTGGGGGTTTATGAGGGGGCGATAGCTAGCTTTTAAGAAACTGTCCATAATTGTGTGTATCACAATGGTCCGCTACAATTTTGGACTTTAGAGTTGATTGATATATTGTACTCCGTTGAGCTTCCTGTGTTACATGCCTGCCGGCGGCCTACTTTTGAAGGGCAAAAGGTAGCAAACTCCGAGGAGGAACGGTGTAAAATAAGGGGCAATTACTTGCTCTCCCCGATAAAAACACGGGGTTTTGTAATTCGGGCGTGCGTGGGCTAGCCCCACACACGCCCGAATTGAAAGCTTTCTCCAAGTGGACATAAATAGTACGGTTCTTGAATATGCGAAAATCGTAGCGGACCATTGTGATACACACTCCATAATTGAATGATCCCCTCACTAAAGTAATTAGACCTACATTCAGGGCAGCAAAACAATGCGCTTAAAAACCTGCATTGCACCTGCGTCAGCGCCAAAAACACTTTTCCTCCAAGACCTTATTATATAGTAGCCCTTATCCGGAATCGGCTAAAAATAGAACAAACTTTAACATAAATCCGTAATACTAAACCAGATTGGGGCGTTTATACCCCCGTCTGATCAACTTGCACACGTTTTTATATCAGACGCTTTTTTCGGTAAACCGCTGGTTGTTGCACCAACCATAGTTCGGGGAACCATCACAAAACCAACGCCATATGGCAACGATTCAGAATAATCCATCCAACACTCCTAAGTTCACGCCCGCTCTTAAGCCGGCACCCAACCGTACGCCTTTGCTGGCTGGCATCATTGCCGTCTTGCTACTGGCCCTCGCTGGTCTCGGCATCGGTTACGCTAACCGCGGCACGGAAAATGCCCAAGTCTCCTCCGACCTCGTCGAAATGGAGCAGTTCAAAGCCACTGCTGAAAAGCAATACTACGAGAGTCTCGCCGAACTGGAAGAGATGCGCGGCAGCAACGAAGAGCTGAACGCGATGATCGACCAGCAGAAGGAAGAACTCCGGACGCAAAAAGACAAGATTTCTTCACTGACCCGCGACAGCCGCAACCTCGTAGCTGCCCGCCGGGAGCTCGCCGAGCTCAAGACGCAGACAGACGGCTACCTTGTGCAGCTCGAAGAGCAGCGCCTGGCCATCGCTAATCTGGAAGAAAACAACCAGCGCCTGACCAGCGAACGTGACCTGCTTTCTACGGACCTACAGTCCAGCCGTCAGCAGAACGAGAGCTTGAACAGTGAGCGCGCCGTACTCGTTAGCGAGCGCGAGCAACTCACCAGCACCAATCAGGAGCTGAGCCGTAAAGTTGGCATCGCCAGCGTCATCAAGGCCAATAACGTAACCGTTCTCGGCCAGAAGATGCGCAATAGCGGCAAGTGGGTAGATCGTAAGACGGCCAAGAACGTTGAGCGTCTTTACATCTGCTTTAACAGCCTGGACAACAGCGTTGCCCAATCCGGTGAAGAAAGTTTCCAATTACGCATTGTCAACCCAAGCGGTGAAACGATCCAGATCGATGCCGAAGGCAGTGGCATTCTCGTTGATGCGCAGAGCGGAGAGCAGGTTCCTTACACCAAGTCCGTTGATTTCGCTTTCGACGGCTCTGCTTCCAGCCACTGTGCGGAATGGAACGTTGCCAACCAGCAGTATGCAGAAGGTACTTACCGCGCAGAACTCTACAATAAGGGCTTCTTCGTCGGTGAAGGAGAAGTAATCCTCAAGTAAGTTACCCGAGAGAACAACCTCTCTCTAACCAATAAAACCATTACGAGGCTCCGGACACATGTTCGGGGCCTCGTTTTTTTCAGGTTGCAGGTTGCAACCTGTAACGTGTAACTTGCCCCCCCTGCAACTCGCAACCTGCACCCGCCCCCACGGGTTTACCCTCCAGAACCAATCACCAACGCTATCACCGCACAAGAATTACTCAGTGCCTCCCTTGGCTTACCCGAACCGGCGGAGGGGCCGGGCATCACCGAGGAGCAATTCATCCAACAGTTAGCCGATGCGGTGGATTACTGGATGCAACACCGCATGGAACAGCTAATGAGCTTATGCTACACACTTGACGTTAGCGAGGCAGCGGTTGCGGAGGCTTTCCATCCTTCCGCGGCGGAGGCGGCCAATCTTGGCCTGGCCCGCTTGCTTTATCAGCGGCAATGCCGCCGGCTCGAAACCAAACAACAGTTCAAACCCGAAACACTGGACGATGAGGATGCCTGGTAGAAAATTTTGGATCCCGTTACTAGTACTCGTCGCCTGGTTTGGTGGTCGGGCCTGGTATTTCTCTCCTGCCTTTGGGGCGGAGGATCTCGCGGCTGACTTCACAGCCATCCGGGCTGATGGGGAGTCATTTCAACTATCCGAACTCCAAGGGCAGTACGTCTTACTCGACTTCTGGGGAAGCTGGTGTGGGCCCTGCCGGCGCGAAAGTCCGGCGTTGGTCGCCCTCAATACGGCGACCCGGGACAAACTGACCATCGTCAGTATTGCCATTGAGCGAGACAGCAGCGCCTGGCTCCGGGCAATTAAGCAGGACGCCAGAGACTGGCCCCATCAGGTAATGGACCAAACGGGCAGCTTGAAGTTTCTCGGAGGAGAAGTGTCCTCCCTCTACGGTGTCAATCAGGTTCCCACCAACTTCTTCATTGGTCCCGATGGAAAAATCATCGGCGTAGACCTTCCTCTCTCCGAAATCAACCAACGGGTAAATCAATAGACCAGTCACTTATCTGACTACTTGACTTTCTGACTACTTGACTCCCCCCCCATGCGCGACAACATCAACCACGAATACGACTACGCCGAATCCGTCTCCGGGCCAATCCCCGACTACCTGCTGGAAGTAGAGAGACAAACTTACCTCCGGACGATGGCCCCACAGATGCTGAGCGGTCGTCTGCAAGGTCGTCTACTGGCGATGTTCTCTCAGCTCCTGCGGCCGCGCCAGATTCTTGAGATTGGAACCTTCACCGGTTACTCCGCCCTTTGCTTAGCGGAAGGACTGGCCGAAGGCGGCGAGCTCCACACCATCGAGGGAAACCCGGAAACAGCCCTGCTGGCCACTCAGCATTTCGAGGCTTCTCCCTTCAGTCTACAGCTGCATCTACACCAGGGGCAAGCAATGGACATCCTCCCTTCCTTGACGCAATCTTGGAACCTGGTTTTTCTAGACGGAGATAAACAAGCCTACCCCGATTACCTGCCAATCATAGCGGACAATATGGCTCCGGGTGGTCTCCTGCTCGCCGACAATGTATTGTGGGACGGCAAAGTTGGAACGGGAAAGCAAGACAAAGACGTAAACGCCTTGCACCAATACAATACATTGCTTGCAAAAAGGACAGATTTTGAAGTGGTCCTGCTTCCTTTGCGCGACGGCCTCTCGGTCGCTCGAAAAAAACATAGCTAAAGCGACTTCATTTATAAATGAATTTTAAATCAGCTATGGAATTTTAGACACTTTGTGTACATTTACATCAATTATTTTTTGAGGCACTTAACTAACACTGAATTCTACACAAATAAAAGCCAACTCTCACTACATGGAGAGTTGGCTTATTTTTATTCGGGTTGGGTATACTAACGACTAAATCGCCGCTGCTTCCTCCTTCGGGAGCCCCTGCACACCATTAACCGTGGTGTATTTAAAGCTCAGTTTTTTGTCCGGGTAGATATAGCTGAAGGCAGATTGTAGGGCCATCGTACCTTCATGAAAACCGCAGAGAATCAACTTCAATTTCCCCTCGTAGGTATTGATATCGCCGATGGCGTAGATACCATCAACCCCCGTACTATAATCACGGGTATCCACCACGATGGCGTTCTTATTAATCTGCAGCCCCCAGTCAGCGATAGGGCCGAGTTTAGGCGCTAAGCCAAAGAGAGGTATAAAATCGTCAACG
>CALIGP010000096.1 GCA_938021455.1 uncultured Lewinella sp.
TTTTCTTCGCTGCGGAAGAGCATCATAAAGTCCTGCATGATTATAGTTTTTTGCAGTTAAAAAAGGGGGTTTACAACCTTACTACGAATGGGCACTCCAAGATAGGACAAGACGTAAGACTTTTTTTACGAATGATTGGGCGCACACGCAGGATGCAGAGCGGCGTTTTTTGAAAGCAAAGAAGCGCCGGTAAGCATTCTCAACGGATCCGGACACTTTTCTACGGCATATGGTCAGATTGGAGGCCTCGCCTGGGTAGCCCGCCCGCTTAGCCCTAATTTCAAGACTGATCACCCTCACTTATCGATTATGCAAGACCTGACGATTACCAAAGTTGAATTATTTAAGGTGCCACCACGCTGGCTGTTTCTGAAGATTACCACCGCCAGTGGAATTTTTGGTTGGGGAGAACCCGTAGTAGAAGGTCGCGCTGCTACCGTTGAGGCTTGCATTCGTGAAATCGAAGAACACCTGATTGGCCACCCTGCTAACAAGATTGAAGACTTCTGGCAGATGATCTATCGCGGAGGCTTCTATCGCGGCGGGCCCGTGTTGATGAGCGCGCTTTCCGGTATTGACCAAGCCATGTGGGACATCAAGGGCAAGGCCCTCGGCGTACCCATCTATGAACTGCTCGGCGGAGCCGTGCGAGACAAAGTCAAAATCTACGGCTGGGTACACGGAGACACGCCCGAAGAAATCGGTAAAGCCGCTCAATGGCGGATGGACAACGGCTTCCAGGCCGTCAAGCTCAACGTCTGCGACCACATGGAATGGATCGATACGCCCGCTAAGGTGAAACAGGCGGCGGCCAAACTCGCCGCCGTACGCAAAGTCGTCGGTGACGATATCTGCATCGGCGTCGACCTCCATGGCCGCGTACACAAAGGTCAGGCCAAAGCCATGGCCAAAGCGCTGGAACCCTACGATCCCTATTTCCTCGAAGAACTCGTTTTGTCCGAAAACAACGACGCGCTGCAGTCCATCAGCAATTACACTTCTATCCCCATCGCTACGGGCGAGCGGATGTACTCCCGCTGGGACTTCAAACGTGTGCTCGAACAAGGCACCGTCGATATCCTGCAACCCGATCTCAGCCATGCTGGCGGTATCTCAGAAGTAAAGAAAATTGCCACCATGGCGGAGGCTTACGATGTCGCCATCGCGCCGCATTGTCCGCTGGGGCCCATCAGCCTGGCCGCTGCCCTGCAAATCGACTTCAACTGCATCAATGCCCTGATTCAGGAAACCAGCCTCGGTATTCACTATAACGTAGGGGCTGACCTGGTAGATTATCTCTCCGATCCCGATGGATTCGGGCTCCGGGATGGCTTCGTACCCCTGATGACCAAACCAGGACTAGGCATCGAAATCGACGAAGACAAAGTCCGCGCCGGCGCAAAAATCGGCCATAATTGGAAGAACCCCATCTGGCGGAATCCGGATGGCTCCGTAACGGAATGGTGAGGGAGATTGCAGGTTGCAGGTTGCAAAGTTGCACCCCATAACCTGCAACTCACAACTTGAACCCTGCTACCTGAACCCTGCACCCTGCAACCCGCACCCTGCAACCTGCAACCTGCAACCTGAATCTTGAAACCATGACCAAGAAACGCTTCAACATCCTCGCCCTCGTCTTCGTCACCGTAGTGATCAACTATATGGACCGGAGCAATATTTCCGTGGCTGCAGCTGCTATCGGCGAAGATCTATCCCTGACGAAAGTACAGCTGGGGCTCATCTTCTCGGCTTTCGGGCTGACGTATTCTCTACTGCAAATTCCTGGCGGAATTATGGTTGATTACGTAAAACCCCGTATTCTGTATCCCATCATTCTAGTGTTCTGGTCGTTGGCTACTTTACTGCAAGGGTTGGTCAGCTCCCTTGGGGCACTGATCGGGCTGCGGGCGGCGATCGGGGTCTTCGAAGCGCCTTCTTACCCGACCAATAATAAGATTGTGACGAGCTGGTTCCCGGAGAAGGAGCGGGCGTCGGCCATCGCAATTTACACCTCGGGGCAGTTCATTGGACTGGCGTTTTTGACGCCAGCTTTAGTAGCGATTCAAGCCTACTACAGCTGGCGTGGCCTGTTCATCATCTCCGGCCTGATCGGCATCGCCTGGGCGCTCATCTGGTGGATCTTTTATCGCGACCCCCGCGATCATGAATCCGTCAGTGAAGAAGAGCTAAGTCTAATTCAGGAAGGCGGCGGCTTGATTGATTCCGGAAAAAAAAGAACAGACGAAGGCCGGATTGATTTTTCTTTGGCGGACCTCCGGGAGGCTTTTGTCCATCCGAAACTTTGGGGCATCTACCTTGGCCAATTTTGTATGGGCTCCCTGTTCATTTTCTTTCTTACCTGGTTTCCAACTTACCTGGTAGAATTTCGTGGGCTGGACTTCATAAAGTCTGGTTTCCTGGCCTCTATTCCCTTTCTGGCGGCCTTCTTTGGCGTACTGATGTCTGGCTTTTTATCGGACTATCTGGTTCGTCGTGGCGTATCCAACGAAGCTTCCCGTAAGGGGCCAATTCTGATCGGTATGCTGTTGTCGATGTTCATCATTGGTGCGAACTACACGGACAGCACCGCGCTCATTATTTTCTTCCTCGCCGTAGCCTTCTTCGGTAACGGACTAGCCTCCATTACCTGGGTATTCGTTTCTCTCTTAGCACCGAAGCGTTTGATTGGCCTGGTCGGTGGCGTCTTCAACTTCATCGGCGGACTGGCCGGAGTTATCACCCCCACAGTTATCGGCTGGCTGGCGAATGACGGTGATTTCGAGCCCGCCTTACTCTTTATCGGGGCAATGGCCTTCCTTGGTTTCTGCAGCTACCTATTCCTGGTAGGAAAAATTGAACGGGTAGGGGAGTGAATGGAAGCATTAAAGAATATGGCCTTCTGGCTGTACCGCAACACTTTTCATTTCCGCGTTCATCCGCGAAATCCGCGATCCTTCATCACTGATTAAAGAACCGGAAGATCGGTACATCCACGCTAAACGTCAACATCCCACGAACGCTTCGAGCTTCGCGTACGCGGTTAGATCCTGCAATGGTAAACTCACGAACACTCGGCCCGTCCTGTATTCCGATGCCAAGGGAGAAAGGAGATTTAGGGAAGTTATACAGTAAGTGAAGACCAGGAGCGATAACGTTAGCGGGCCGGAACACGGGCAAGCGTTCCACCTTAGCCGAACCGGCCACCTCATCCCGTTTCTCCAGCCGGAAAGCAGTGATTGCCCCTAAGTCAAGCAAGGAGCCGAAAAGTGTGATGGACTTACCACCACCAATGTTTTTACTGTAAGAAACACCCACGGGAACCCAGAGGGCAGCGCCAAAGGCATCCTCTTCGAGGCTGGCGTCGGTTATGCCGGGAGGTAAAACCAACCGCTCCCGGCTGAGGGCCCCACCAAAGTAAGCCCCCAGTTCTACACTGGAGGGCCGCGTTCGTTTGATCTGAGAACTTCCTACCGGCAGGGCAACGGTATTCAGTGCCGCTTCAAAGTCAGACGCATCATTAGCGCCGGCAACGTCCGCCATGAAGGTACCGTAGCGGAAAAGACTTTCTCTGAATTTGTTGATCCGCTGAGGGTTCAACCTCGCCAGTCTCTTTTCTACCACATTGAGCTCTTCCCGAATGCGCTGTATTTTTAGATTCAGGATGCCTTCCGCTGCTTCCGCCCGGTCATAAGTACTTATACCATTCGTCGCTTCTGACTCGTAGGCCATGAGGCGCACCCGGTCTTTCTCACTCACCTTGACGGGGAGTTGAAGGAGTTTTGCGGACGGAGCCGCCAACGCAACTGCCTGCAGGTCTTCGTCTTTCTCCACCACGTAGTCATCAATGAGTTCGCTGAGTTGGTCTCGCCGCGCCGTCAGGCGCTGTTGCTTTTTACTGGCCGTAGGGGCGATCTCAAACAGTCGTAGCAGATTGAGGAGATTGTCTACGGCGTAACGGAATTCTCCGGTTTGACTCAGGCGGAAGAGTTCATTAATCTCTTCGCTTACCTCCGGTACCTTGCTAAAGGCCGGGAAACGCTGCGCCAGGGTGGCCCCTCCGGTACTTCCGGCGAGATCCTGGAAAATGGGCGCCTCCAGTAAGGCCGACATCGTCCGTGAAATGAAGCTAACGGCCAGAATGCGACGAACGGCCTGTGGGTCGAGATCTTTCAGGTCAGGGGAATACCCACCGGAGCGGAGATCAGAGAGGTACAAACCAAAGTCGAGCAAGAAGTCCGTAATGCCCGGGGCGTTGAGCTTGCCGAGGTTGGGAATGCGACTTAGGCGCTCTTGTCCAATACCGTTGAGGAGTTGGCGGGCGGAAGCATTGGTCTGGAAAATGGACATATCCCGCTTGTCTAAAAACAAATCACTGTCAGCGCCAGATAGCAGGAAGAAAGTCTCTTGCGCCATCCCAAAAACAGTCTCGAAAGTCGTCAGGTTATGGTACGAGCGAATGAGGCTGTCCGCCTGGCTACTACTGTATTGACTCACGGCAGCGTGTAGTAAGTCGTAGGCGGCATCCGTAGCGTCAATGGCTTGCTGCAGCGGAGGGAGATTGGCGGCAAGTGCTGGTCCGGCAGCCATCTTTTCCCAGTAAGGAGAAGATCGATCTCCTCGCTCTTTTACCCATTCCTCCAGGCGTTGACGCGTGGCGGTTAGCTGCTTTCCCGATGCTGGCAGCGCGGGTTGAATTTCTTCGGTGAGCTTCCGCAGTAAGCGGAGAGCCGGGTGAGGAGAATACGATTCTTCCCGGGCGATATCTACCAGGAGGTCCGCCTTTTTTTCAGCTGAAGAACGCTTGTTGAGCTC
>CALIGP010000097.1 GCA_938021455.1 uncultured Lewinella sp.
CAAAGAGTCAAAGAGTCAAAGAGTCAAAGAGTCAAAGAGTCAAAGAGTCAAAGAGTCAAAGAGTCAAAGAGTCAAAATCGGGACAGCTTTGTGGGTATCCAAATTTTGGTGGACTTGTTTGACTATTTTTTTGAAAAACAATCGTTCTCAACCTGTAGCTAACAAATGAGCCTAGCGAGCATTCAACATGCGGCAGCAACTATTTGACTGCTTGACTCTCTGACTACTTGACTATTCCTTAAGCGAAGATATCCGTTCCAGCAAAGTGGAAGCTTCCTTCGATAGCAGCATTCTCATCACTGTCAGAACCGTGAACGGCGTTCTCACCGATGCTGGTGGCGAACTTCTTGCGGATGGTGCCTTCGGCAGCGTCAGCGGGGTTGGTCGCACCAATGAGGGTACGAAAATCAGCTACGGCGTTGTCCTTCTCCAGGATAGCGGCAACGATCGGTCCGCTGCTCATGAACTCTACTAGTTCACCGTAAAAGGGACGCTCTTTGTGGACGGCGTAGAACTCACCGGCCTTCTCGGCGCTGAGCTTGGTGTACTTCATGGCGACGATCTTGAAACCGCCGGCGGCGATGTCAGCAAGGATAGCTCCGAGGTGTCCGTTACGGACGGCTCCGGGCTTGATCATCGTGAAGGTTCTGTTAGTGGCCATGGTATTATTTGATTTAGTTTTGGGCCGCAAAAGTACGCTTTTTTTTGGACAATCTCTACGTTTAGCAACAGTAAGAACAAGGTGTTGGCGCAGACGCAGGTGCAAAGAGCATTCCTGAACGGCCATGGGAAAAAGCCACCTCTCCCCTGCCCTTAAAAACACTTCTTTGCACCTGCGGCCGCGCCCTCCAACAGCAAAACTTTTCCCTACCACTTAATTTTCCGACCTTTGCGCGTCTTTTCCCTAAGATCGTAGACTATGGAACCGAATATATCCGACGTAAAAGCACTGCTTGCCCAACCCAAGGACATCGTCATCTTCAGCCACCGGAACCCCGACGGCGACGCCGTCGGCTCCAGCTTAGGACTTTCCCATTACCTGAAGTCCCAGGGCCATCAGGTCAATATCGTTTTGCCATCTGACTATCCGGATTTCCTGGCTTTCCTACCTAAAGTAAGTGACATCATCATTTACGATGATGAAACAGAAGAAGCCCGGGCCGCGATCAAGCGCGCGAATCTTTTCTTTATCCTCGACTTCAATTCCTTTGACCGAATTGACAAAGTCGCCGAAGGGCTAGACAAAGACAACCGTCCGCGCATCATGATTGACCACCACCTCTTCCCGGAGCCCGTGGCGGATCATATGTTCAGCGATCCTTCTGCCAGTTCTACCTGTGAGATGGTATATACCTTTATTGATGATCTCGGCCACGCTGGCTGGGTCACCAAAGACGTAGCCGATTGCCTTTACACCGGTATCATCACGGATACGGGTGGCTTCAAATACGCTACCTCCCCCAGACTCTTCCGTACCGTTGCGAAGCTCCTCGAAGCTGGAACGGACGACAACAAGATTCAGGACAACATCTGGAACTCAATGACCGAAAAACAGCTCCGGCTATTAGGCCATTGCCTGGCCAATCAAATGGAACTCATCCCCGAGCTTAAAACGGGTATTATTTGGTTGACGAAGGAAGATTACGAACACTTTGACATCAAGCGGGGAGACACCGAAGGCATCGTGAACTACGTTTTACGCATGCCCGGCATGTTGATCGCCGCCTTCATCCATGAGCAACCTACCATCGTTAAGATGAGCCTCCGCTCCAAAGGAAATATGGACGTACAGCAGATCTGTAAGTCTCACTTCCGCGGCGGTGGCCACCGCAACGCAGCGGGAGGCGCCAGCTTCGCTCCGCTCGGGACTACCATCAATAAATTCAAAAACCTGTTACCTGATTACGCTGCTGAAATTGACGCAGCTTACCTCGAATTCAAAAATCAATAAAACTATGCGTTCAATAATTTTCCTGCTGCTTTGCTGTGGCATTTTCACCGCCTGTGAATCCGATTCCGGAGCGTCCATGGAAGTTTCTCCCCTAGGCAATCGCTATGAGCTATTCAAGGATAACGGCAGCGGAGAACCCGTTGAAATCGGAGACTATGTATACTTCAACGTAAGCATGCGCACCGAAGGCGATAGTACGCTGTTTGACACCCGTACGGCCGGTGGCCCACAGCCCGTCATTCAGGCCGTCGCTGATGGTGGTCCGGAAGAAGTAAGCCCGGTAGAAGACGTTCTTCGCTACATGCGGATCGGCGACAGTGCCGTCGTTCGGGTGAACATCGAAGAGTTCCCCAGCAAACCTCCGGGTCTTGAAGCGGACACGGTGCTTTTCTACGATATGATCGTAACGGACATTCTCTCCGAAGAAGAATTTGCCGCCCGCCAGGAAGCAGAACAGGCAGAAGCCAACGCCAAGCGGGAAATCGTTAAAGCACTCGAACCAGAACGGCTTGAATTTTCGGCTCA
Organism: uncultured Lewinella sp.; assembly: GCA_938021455.1. Lineage (GTDB taxonomy): Bacteria > Bacteroidota > Bacteroidia > Chitinophagales > Saprospiraceae > Neolewinella. The sequence goes on from CALIGP010000097.1 coordinate 2,477, forward strand.
GGTAGTAAAAGACTACTCTGCTGGCAAACTAGACGGAGACATGAAAGAAACCGCCAGCGGACTTAAGTACGTTATCCATGAAGAAGGCACTGGCGAACAGGCAGTTGCTGGTCGTGGCGTAGTGGTGCAGTACATCGGTATGCTTACCAGCAACGGCAACGTATTCGACCAGTCATTCGAGCGCGGTGAAGGTATTCCCTTCCAGCTGGGTACCGGCCGGGTCATCCCGGGTTGGGACGAAGGCATTGCCCTCCTTAAAGAAGGCGCCAAAGCGACTTTCTTCATTCCTTCTGAACTCGGTTACGGCGCACAAGGCACCCCAGGTGGAGATATTCCGCCAAATTCAGAGCTGGCTTTCTACGTAGAGCTGGAAGACGTGGAGTAGTATTATAGTAGTGATCGTATGATAGTCGGATAGTAGCTACCGCACATTGGAGGTTACTAGTCTGCTATTCCTATGAGATTACGATGATAGATAGCGGTCAGCCATCAGTATTCGAGCCACAAGGCTCTGGGTACTGGTGGCTGACCGCTATTTTTGCGCCAAAGGGCGTCGCTTTTTTTGACCAGGTTTGAGCATACGGACCGATACTTTAGATCGCTTCCGCTAAGGTTGCTACCGTGTTTATACCTACAAGTACAGATGCGGTCCGTCAGCTATCACTTCCGCTCCCTTCGGTCGATCTTCGATGTTATTGCTCGCAAGCGACCTTTTTGACACTTAGTCCACAAAGGCACAAAGGGTACAAAGAAGAGACGCTCATTATTGAAGCGGTGTACTATTTATAGCCTTCGTCAGGCAGGTTTTTCGACAGACTACACCAGATTGAAAAGAATTCAGTTATAATTTCAGGATATCATTCAAATGGTCCGGGTGACTAACGGCATTATAAACGTTGCCTCTCGCTTCCCACTCCTTTCCTCCTCCCCCTCTTCCGGAAAAAAGGCTCTTGGGCTATCGACTAAGAACTTTAAGTCATCGGTCTCTAAGTCTAGTAAATGGGTGTGGAAGGCAAAGCGATGCAATAACCAAGGCCGTACAGTACCGAGGGGTAATTACCCATTCCTGTTAGCTTGGAGTATATTCAAGCTACTAGCCCTATTATCACCACGAACCTACTCTCCCTTGAAGTCTGCTTTCCGCTTTTCTACGAAAGCCGCGGCCCCTTCGGCAAAGTCTTTCGTTCCTGAAGCACGGCCAAAGTCCGCAGCCTCCTCCGCGAAATCACTACTGGCGTAGTAAGCATTTATTGCTTTGATGGATTCCGCAACGGCTACCGGTCCCTTTGTACCAATAGTTTGTAGTAATTCAATGGCTTTTGCCCGGGCCTCGTCTGCTGGCAAGGTATAGTTCACCAACCCGATACGATGCGCTTCGGCGGCATCGAGCATGTTTCCGGTCAGGGTTAGTTCGATGGCTTTTCCCTTCCCGATCAGTTGATTAAGGCGTTGAGTGCCCCCGTAACCCGGGATAATGCCGAGGTTGACTTCCGGTTGCCCGAAGCGGGCTTGCTCCGTAGACACTCTCATGTGGCAGGCCATGGCCAACTCGCAACCACCGCCGAGGGCAAAACCATTAACGAGGGCAATTACC
>CALIGP010000098.1 GCA_938021455.1 uncultured Lewinella sp.
GAAGAGCAGCATCATGCCCACAAAAATGTTCAGCGCGATACTTCCCCTTAACAGTCGGTACAACTGATAGAGCAACACCCCCACGATGAGGATGTCGAACAAATCCCAGATGTCGATCTCCAGGAAACCGATGCTGAAGAGGAAGGTTAGCATGGGGGCAAAGATAGAGCCAAACTGGAAAGGTTCGGATTTTTGATCAACTGATAGACTAGATATTAAAAGCTGTATGAGTTATCAAAGAAGTCTAAATGAATGTACCCATAAGCATGAAACGCTAGCTGTTTATAGTGTTGTAAATCTAGCAGATTTTGGTCGGATGTAAAATGGGAATATTGGCCTACAGGGTTTGATCAGAGACTACCGTGAAATGCTATAGTTAATAGTGGCCACCTCTTTCAAGTCGATAGAAAAATCCAAAGAAAACTTAACTGACTAATTCAAAAGAGGAAAGAAAACAGGCGGCATACTCAATATATCGCGACCGTTTAGCAGTATGGCTAGAAGGGCATAAGCGTACGAATGAGGAGGAAGTGAACGCAGTCAGCGTTACTTCAAAGAAGTAGATAATTTTAGTTGTCGTCCTTGTAATTGAAAAATTCCAAGTAAAAGGTCACACTCCTTTACCTAAACACTTATACAAGTAGGAAGCACTTCTTGCTTCCCGAATTTTTATCACCTTAAAAATCCGATTACCATGTTTGCAAAGCATCTTGCTATTGTTCTCCTTTTCTCTTTACTATTTGTTTCTTGCGAAACAGAAATACCCCAAGCAATAGAATCTGTATCTGACGAATTCTGCCTTGAGAACGATTGCGTCACCAGTAAAAACGATAATATCGTCTATACCGGAGACTTAACCAAAAATTCAGACAACCTCAACGTCGTAAGGAAAAAATTTAGCCGATTTTGGACTAACTCACAGCCAGTTAATACCCGCAATCTCTACGGGAAACCAGCTTGGAATCTCCTAACAATCGATGAGTTATCTGAATCTGATATTTCTTATTATTACCTCCCTATGATTCATGAACACTCTGACAAAGTAGAAGCTGTAGTTCTAATCACTCTATTGAAAAATAGTTATACTTTCCGATTTAACCTCTTAAAGAGAGGAGAGCTCTTATCTCTACCTCTCGACATTGAAACAGAACAGATACCTAGGGGCTATTTTGAAACAAAAATTGATGCGACAGCAGCAACAACTTTCTTTCTTGAAGCCGAGAGTAAAATCTTTGGACTCCAGGATCCAGAACTACTTTCTCAACTCCCACCAAAAGCTAGGATACCATTTTCAGACAACAAAGATGTCATTTGTACTATCCGTACTTATGTTGTAACTAGCTGTCAAACGACTGTAGGCGGACAAAACAACGAATATTATATAGGTACCGATTGTTCTCATTCTATAGAAACTGTCACAGGCTGCACCGGAAGATCCGGAGGTCCTACCGGAGGTCCTACGACGGGAGGAGGCGGATCCCCAGGAGGAGGAAATGGGGTTGTTGTAACAACAACAACAGATCGTTGTGCTGAAGACGGCGTAGGTTGCGAAGATGAGTTTCCTGATTGCGAATCATGGGTATTTGTTCCTACTTATAACCCCTATACAATAGCTTGTGGTATTAGTAAACTAGAGTGGTATTATGTATATGCTTCATTTGAAGGTGCCCGTCTTCGAGCTGGTACGATAACAGGCAGGTTTGATGAAGTAGTATACTTTGAATTTACGGCAAATCCTTTCTCCATTTCCCCAGGTCGGGCTGCAAATTTATCAGCTGCTGGAGTAGAAGCAGCGACTCAAGCTATGAGACTTAGATTCGGGAGCGACCCTGGTAGCAATCAGGTTATGAAAGACGCCTTTATGGAATATTTGAATATTGCATTAGCTTTGTACGGAGGAAAAGCCACACTCACTAACAACCACGGAACTACTTCTGTAAATCCTTATCAATGGGGATATATACCTCACATCGATTGTGATTAAATTATGGACACTATAACTGGACTTTGTTTGATGTTAAGTCTCTTAACATCAAACCCCGACATAGCAACTTCGATTGAAAGAAGGAATGTTAATTCCTTCTTTCAATCATATTCTAATGCAACTCACTTTATACATGAAAACAATGTGAGTATCGACAATTTCCCTCTAATTGAATTGGGAGATACTATTTTAGGAACACTAACCGTAAGCATTCATCCCGACTCAGACAAAGATGACTACGCACTCATCTTTGATACTGTTGACCAACGGTTTTTTGATAGTGTTAAGTATCTAGGCAATAGTATACAGAAATCGGGTATGGGACTGAATATGGAAGATCAATCTTATTCGTCTAAATCAGATTTCGTATGGTTTGATTTTGAAGATGAAGTAATTTTCGTTTCTATTGCAGAACGCGGTGATAATTACTCAATATCAATGCGTATATATGATCATAAAGCCCTACTCAAAGATTAGGAAATATCTATGCTTTCACCAAACCGATACGACAGCACTCACCTCATTGAAGAACTAGAAGGAGTAGCCAGATGGCTACTCCTTCGCCATTCCTAGAGTACAATTGCATAATAGTGTTTACCTTATTTTATTTCCTCTTCAACATTCAGATGCTACATTTTAACATCTTTCCATTCTAATTGACTATAATCATGGTAAATCAGTTACCATTCTATGGAGATAGAGGTTGTAAGAAAGAATTTATAGCACCTGCAAAAGTGTAGGTCTATTGGTAGCAACTACTAAACAACATCCGGATTTCAACGAGCAAATAAATCCTTGTTAAAGGAGGAATCGGTACGTAGGCACAAGCACAATTTATCAATTAGTTCAGGTCAACATTTTGTAGTAAATTTGACAAAACAACATTATGTCCAGCCTCATAAAATCAATGGCTCTAGCTATTAAAGTTTCAACTTACTGTCAAGGTGAGGCAGGAGAAGTTTTAACAATCATGCGAGACTTCAACATTGACCTTAATGACGGCAGCACAGTTACGGCAAGGACAGGGCAAAATGTTTTTCTCGGAAAAGATCACCTAAGTATTGGCAATATGGTATTCGAGCAAAACAGAGAGGATGGTCTTGGGACTTCACCACTAAAGCTATTTCGGAATGGTCACGCATCTAAGTTTAATAAGATAGACTGGAATAATATAGAGAATATTTATGGCTAAAAGTTTCGTGTAACTGCTCAAATACTGGTTGAGAAGTGTGCAGTATGCCTTCTGAAACACACTGATAACATAGTGTTTCAGCCTTCCAAGCTCATAGGCAAGCCAGAAGAGATATCCTCTAAGGTGGTCACTAGCGACTAGCGCACCATTAAGCACGCATGTCCTTTCAAAGTTTATCTTTGCCTCCATGTTAACTCCACGGCAAATAATTTGGTATTCTACCCTGATGATTATCGGGGCGCTGACGCAGGTGCCGTGTTGGGGACAGGAGTTAAGGACGAACGCCAACGGAGAAAAGATCATCGTTTATGCGGATGGTAGCGCGCGCTACTTCAACGATCTGAGCCTGATCGATGCGCAGCAAAAGGACAGCGCAGGTGCGGCCTACCCCATCGTGTCGGTCAGTATTGAGCCCCTCAGTGGCGGCGTGGACCCGACCATTGCGGACCTGAAGCGTATTGCCGAGCGCAAACTGCAGATCGCCCGTGAAGCCGAAACCCTGGCCCGCACTCGTGCCACAGCGGCCATTAACAACCGGATTAAACTGGAACGAGACCTAACCAGCGCCCGCGCAGCGCAGCGCAGTAACGAAGCCCAAACGCTACAACGTCGCTTACAACTTGCCCGCCAGGTAGAGAACAACGCACTGGTAGAACGGACGGCTGCGGAGCAACGCGCTGCGGCTACCAACATCATTGTTACCGAAGGTCGATACGTAGACGCTTACAACGAAGCCCGGCGGGAGGAACGCCTCGGCCCGGAAACAACAAAGCCCGGTAACCGGACGGAGCGCAGTCTGGGTATTCTACTGCCCGCAGAACCCGTTTTCTCCGGCTACGGCCCGGCGGCAGGTCGCTTGCCGATTGATGAAGCGCCCCCTTGCGGCCTTCAACCAGCGCCAAGCCCCAATGCCCCAACGCCCGTAAGCTACCCGAGCCTTTTTTTCACCTATACGGACGAAAACCTACGCCCATTTCTGGACGGCAAAGAATATCTCCGTTGCCTGGCCTGGACGAGCCGCGACCAACGGGGCGACCGCTTTCTCGAACTCAAGCTTACCTTCGCCAATCCTAATGCCATCACCTCCTACGGATACCTTGCACAAAACTCCAGCCTGAGCCTTCACTTACTGAATGGGCGACATATTTCATTACAGGCCGTACGCGAAACGGTAGGCATCATTGACCATGCTCGCAGGGAGGTAAATTATACTGTACGCTACAGCCTACCCCGCGGCGGTGCTCAGGAACTCCGGAACCAGGCCATTGATTACGTCAGGATTTTTTGGTCCAGCGGATATGAAGAATATCAGGTTTTCCAGGTAGACGCTTTAAGGCAACTTATGCGTTGTTTATAATTGAATTACTACGCTATTTTCTCGAACAGACTCCACTTATTTATGCTTCGTTTTCCTTTATTGTTATCCCTCTTACTGTTATCAGTAGGCCTTTCGGCACAGAAGAACAGTCCACAGTCCTTGTCTACCTCCAATGAGGAAGCCGAAGAACTGGCGGCGACCATCACAGTAGAGGATCTTACCCGTCACCTCACCATTATCTCCGCTGATGATATGGAAGGACGTGAAACCGGGGAGCCCGGGCAGAAAAAAGCAATGGCTTACCTAAAGGGAGAATTCCAACGGATGGGCCTGCCGGCCATCGGAGATAATGATGATTACTATCAGCGCATCGTCTTCAGCCGCCAGAAGTGGGAGAAGGTCGACCTGAAATTTAAGGGGGAGTCTCTCCGCCACTTGTGGGAATACGCCTCTCCGCCATCGGGGAATGACAGCCGGGAGGAGATCTCCATCACCGAGCTAACATTCCTGGGCTATGGGATTGATGACCCGGCGTACAGTGACTATAAAAATAACGACGTCACGGGTAAGCACCTACTCATCTTCGCCGGAGAGCCCAGAGCCAAATCCGGCGACTATCTCGTTTCCGGAAGTCCGGAAAAATCTGACTGGAGTAACGCCACCGAACGGAAGCTCGAAGTAGCCAAAGAAAAGGGTGCGGCAACCGTGTTTGTGATCGACCCTGAATTTAAGACCAACGTTCGGGACATTCGCAAGGAGACACTTGACGGCCGGATGAAAATGGCCGAGAGTACTGAAGCAGACCGAACGACAGCCAACGTTGTTTACATCACCCCTCAACTTGCCAAAAAAATCATGGGAAAGGCAGGCAAAAAGATCATCAAAGCGCGTAAGAAGCTGGAGAAATCTGGCAAGCTCCGCCCCGTTACCATCACGACTAATCTAACGTTAACGCAGAAGAAAGCCGTCAGAGAATTGATTGGTGAAAATGTACTGGGCTTTGTTGAGGGGTCTGACCCCAAGCTTAAAGACGAGGTATTGGTCGTTAGCGCTCATTATGACCACATTGGCCGCCGCGGCGATGTCGTCTTCAACGGCGCCGATGATAATGGTTCTGGAACCAGTACTGTTCTGGAAGTAGCCGAAGCATTCGTAACCGCCCAAAAGCAAGGAAAGGGGCCTCGCCGTAGTGTATTGTTTTTATTGGTTAGCGGTGAAGAAAAAGGCCTACTCGGTTCGGAATATTATGCCAGCCACCCCATTTTCCCAATAGCAAATACCATTGCCGATATCAATGTAGACATGGTTGGCCGAGTGGACGACAAGCATAAAGACAATCCCGAATACATCTACGTCATTGGAAGTGATCGGCTCAGCACCGAGCTCCATGAGATCAACGAGCGGATGAACGAGACTTACACCAACATCGAGCTGGATTACACCTACAACGCTGAGGATGACCCTAACCGATACTACTACCGTTCGGACCACTACAACTTTGCAGAAAAGGGCATCCCCAGTGTTTTCTTCTTCAATGGCACCCACGCTGATTACCATCAGGATACCGATACCATCGAGAAAATCAACTTTGAAAAAATGGCCAAAATCGGTCAATTGGTTTTCCACACTGCCTGGCAGTTAGCGAATCAGGATCGGCGGATCGTGGTGGATGTTAAGTAAGGG
>CALIGP010000099.1 GCA_938021455.1 uncultured Lewinella sp.
GCAACCTGCAACCTGCAACCTGCAACCTGCAACCTGCAACCTGCAACCTGCAACCTGCAACCTGCAACCTGCAACCTGCAACCTGCAACCTGCAACCTGCTACAAATCAAACTTAATCCCCTGCGCCAATGGCAGCTGGGTAGAATAGTTGATGGTGTTCGTCTGCCGGCGCATGTAAGCCTTCCAGCTATCAGAGCCGGATTCACGGCCACCGCCGGTTTCCTTTTCTCCGCCGAAGGCACCGCCAATCTCTGCACCGGAAGTACCGATATTGACGTTAGCAATACCACAGTCAGAGCCGGCCGTGCTTAGGAAAAGCTCGCTTTCCCGCATGTTGGTTGTCATGATGGCAGAACTCAGCCCTTGTGGGACACTGTTCTGAATTTCGATGGCTTCCTCCAGGGTGGAGTAGGGCATGATGTAAAGGATAGGCGCGAAGGTTTCGTGCTGAGCCATTTTGCTGTCGGCCTTTACTTCGAAAAAACAGGGCTTCACGTAGCAGCCAGATTCGTAGCCGGGGCCTTCCAGTACGCCACCGTCAACGACGGTTTTGCCACCTTCAGCCTTGATGCTTTCGATGGCTTTGAGGTAAGTGTTGACGCTATCCTTATCGATGAGCGGGCCAACGTGGTTGTTGGTGTCTAGGGGATCGCCAATGTTGAGCTGACCGTAAGCCTTCTGCATTTTGTCCCGAACTTCATTATAGCGGCTTTCGTGTACGATTAACCGGCGGGTAGAAGTACAACGCTGACCACAGGTGCCTACTGCACCGAAAAGTGCTCCAGTAAGCACGAGGTCCATATCTGCGGACTCGGTGATAATCATGGCGTTGTTGCCACCGAGTTCAAGTAGCGAATTGCCCAGACGTGCAGCAACCGTTTGCGCAACAATCTTACCCATCCGGGTAGAGCCCGTAGCGGAAACTAGTGGAACACGGCTGTCTTTGGTCATGTATTCGCCGATCTTGTAGTCACCATTCACGAGACTGGAGATGCCTTCTGGCAGATCATTATCTTTAGCTACCTGGGCCCAGATATTCTGGCAGGCAACGCCGCACATGGGGGCTTTTTCGGAAGGCTTCCAGACGGTTACGTCGCCACAAACGAGGGCAATCATACTGTTCCAACTCCAAACCGCAACGGGAAAGTTGAAGGCAGAAATGATGCCAACGATACCCATTGGGTGCCACTGCTCATACATCCGATGCAATGGGCGCTCAGAGTGCATGGTAAGGCCGTATAGTTGACGACCAAGCCCAACGGCAAAGTCGCAGATGTCGATCATCTCCTGTACCTCGCCGAGACCTTCGGTGTAGCTTTTGCCCATTTCATAAGAGACCAGGCTACCAAGCGCATCTTTATGCTTGCGGAGTGCATTACCGTACTGACGGACGATTTCGCCACGCTGCGGGGCAGGAACGGTGCGCCAGTATTTGAAGGCATCCTGAGCGGTGGCCATCACCGTTTCGTACTGTTCTTTGGTCGTAACGCTGGTCTTACCGATCAGCTTACCGTCAACGGGGCTGTAGGAGGCAATGTGCTCTGCGGAATTGTGGTGGCTGGTTTGGCCAGTGCTGGTACCGTCGTTGTCTGCTTCGAGGCCCAGTTCCTTAAGGAAATTCAAGTTCATGATCGTGGTGATTGGTTAGAGGGCGCAAAGGTAAGATTTTAGTGGGAGAGATATAAGATGGACTGTGGATGTGTGTATCACGAGATGCACAAACGAGCTGATTCTAACTATCCTGACTCCCTAACGAGCATTCAGCGGACAGCATTCAGGCTGCACGGCCCTAAACGCTGTCTGCTGAATTTCTTATCAACGAAGGTTTATTTGGTGCTGGGTTGTGCATTTGGTGATACATACTCTATCGTCTACAATACTACCGACTACCGCACTACATTGCTACCTTTGCCACAATGAAAGACATCTTCGATCTCCTCGGCCGGATTCTTCTCTCCTTCATTTTCTTTTTTGAGGCGTATGACTACTTCGCCTATGAGAGAATGAACAAGGAAGCTATGACCATTTATGGCCTGACCTGGAACCAGGACTTTTTTCTCTACGGTGCCATCTTCTTATTGCTGGTAGGCGCCATAAGCTTGCTGTTAGGTTATCGGATGCGGACAGGAGCCGTTTTATTACTCATTTATTGGATTCCGCTGACCTTCATTGTCCATGACTTCTGGACAGAACCCGTTGACACGATGGAGTATCGTTTGCAAAGCATATTGTTCATGAAGAATATTGCCATCATGGGCGGACTGCTCATCGCAGCCACGCACATTTCTGGAAAGTACCGGCTACGGCGAATTTTTGCTACGACTAAGCTTTAAGGTGGTTACTGTACCGCTGGCTTCAGCCGGGGTGTGGGCAAGGGAGCGCAACGACTTTGACCGTGTAGCACCATGGGTAACTTTAGCATTGGCTACTGTTGTTACCCATTCCGGGAGCCTTCGGCCTAGTTCGTGGTCGGAGCTCCTCCGCCCAACAAGCATTATCGCATCACCGTAACATCCCCTGCTTTCCTGACGATCTCTCCGTTGAGAAGACGGACCTCGACGAGGTAAACGTAGACACCGATCTGCGGGACAATTCCTCCATCGTCGCGGGTACCATCCCAGCCAGCGAGGGCTGCTGTGGGATCTAGATCCTCCCGGAGAAAGACACGCCCGCCCCAGCGATCAAAGACGCTGAAGGACAGAATCCTGTCTACCCCAGGCCCGGGGAAAACCCGAAAGTCATCGTTGACGCCATCGCCGTTGGGGCTGAAGGCATTGGGTACGTAGAAGAGTTCTCCGCGTACGACGGTGATGGTCGTCGAATCCGCAACGGGGCAGTTACCACCGTTGGCAGTGGCAAAGACCGTCACGGTTTCCAGTGGGCGAAGGGTGAGGTCATCGCAGCCGGGGCAGCCGGTTCCGTCGGAGGTAAGCCAGAGGATGGGTACTTCGGCGGGTAGATTTGTAATCGGTGCCAGTGTGAGCGAGTCACCAAAGCGGATGCTTTGATCTGCAGGAAGATCCAGGAAAAACCCGGTGGAAGGATCGATGGTGAAAGTCAGTCGTTGATCGCAGCTGGTAGTGTCGTTGACGAAGAGGCTGTAGTGTCCCGGGGCGAGGTTCTGGAGGGTGGAATCCGGGCTAAAGACCAGGGAGTCGAGGCTGAAGCTAAGTCCGGGCCGGGTACCCGTGATGCGCAGGGAGCCATCGTTTTCGCCCGGACAGCTTTCGGGAGTGGGGGAGAGGGTTAGTATGGCGGAGGTAGAGGCAGTAATGGACAGTGGCCTGGCGGTGGCGCAGCCAGCGGCGTCGGTGATGGTAACATTGTAATTACCCGCTGCCAGCCCTTCAACGCGGAGGCTGGTGTCTCCGCTACTCCAGCGAACGCGGTAGGGCGGTAATCCATTGCTGATGTTAACCTCCCCTGCACCTGCGGCCGCGCCCTCGCAGCCCGTATTGGTCTGTCGTACTTCTACATTTATACGACTGACCTCCAGGCGGATGTTGATCGTACTGTCACAGCCAAACTGGTCCGGAAAACTGCGGGAAAAATCATTGGCTTCCCGTTCGAAGGCCCCGAAAATGAGGGTGGAATCTCCCTGGCAAATGCGTAGCGTATCGAAGCTTTCGAAGGTTGGGCGCAGTAGCAGTTCGACGGCCAACGTGCTGTCACAACCGTTAACCGAGG
>CALIGP010000100.1 GCA_938021455.1 uncultured Lewinella sp.
AGGAGTACCTGGCGGAAAACGACACCAAAGACCTGGAAGTCATCGCCCTGGCCTTCGAGCGGTACGGCGCAGACGATGACCGCAGCCGGAAAGTCATTCGCCGCTACCAGAAAACAATGCAAGTTCCCTGGCCCATCCTCTTAGCGGGCCCTCACGACAAAACCGCCGCAGGCGACGCCTTACCCATGCTCAATAAAATTATCAGCTACCCTACCCTCTTGTTCGTAGATCGGGACAATAAGGTAAAGCGCATTTACACCGGCTTCAACGGTAAGGCGACAAGTAAATACGAGGAGTTCCAGAAGAGTTTTGCCGTCTCCGTCCAAGAATTAATTGGCGCTAAAGCCAGTCGCTAAACGCTCGAATGACATGGAACTTACGGCCTCAAACAAGACGGCGCTACTCTTCGGCGCTACCGGCCTGGTCGGCAACGAACTGCTCAGCCAACTACTGGAACATCCGGCTTACGGGCGGGTGATTGCACCGGGCCGCCGGCCGCTGCGCCGGCAACACGACAAGCTCGAAAGCCCGGTAGTAGACTTCGACCGGCTCGAAGATCAGTCTGGCAAACTCGTCTGCGACGATGTCTTCATCGCCCTGGGCACCACCATCAAAAAGGCGGGTAGCAAAGAAGCCTTTCGGAAAGTTGACTACGACTACATCGTTAAGGCAGCCCTCGTCGCTAAAGCCGGTGGGGCAAACCAATGCTTGCTCGTCTCCTCGGCCGGGGCATCGGCGGAGAGCCGCTTCTTCTACAATAAGGTAAAGGGGCAGACCGAAGCGGCCATCCGGGAGATCGACTTCTGGGCCATCCACATTTTTCAGCCCGGCGTCCTGGTTGGCAATCGGGAAGAGTTTCGCCTCGGCGAGCGGGTAGGTATCGGCATCTCCAACCTTCTCCGTAACATCAGTCCTTCCATCCTAGGCGATTACAACCCCACGCGGGCGGATGTGCTGGCGGCAAAGATGATCGCTGCTGCGCAGCGCGTGGAGCAAGGAACGCAAGTGCATTCGGCTGGTGAGTTATTAGAGGAATAAACACCTTTCCAGAACTAAGTGATTCTTTCTAAAACCTCCTGACCGCTTAGGCTAAGGCATTTAATTGGCGAGTATTAGAGCGAAGTTGGTTTATAGTTACTTAGGCTTTCTGAATTGAACGACCATTGTTTGTGTCACCCGAACAGCTTCTCCCTTTTGGTACCCAGGGATCCATGGCGGTAACTCTTTAGCAATAATATCAAATATTCTCAATGCCTCATCAATCATTGGTTGGGGCACAGGATTTTTCCTACCCTTATGTTTAATACTCGTTAATCGACCATCACGCTCGACGATCATGGATATGAGTACATTGATCACTGGCGCATCTGTGGTTACGTCGATTGGATACTCTAATATATTGTATATAAAATCCATCATTTTCTTATGCGAGCATTGCAACTGTTCCCGGTGTTCATAATCTTCAAAATCATCACAGAACGGAAAAACGGGAAGATACTCAGTTACCTTGTAAGTAATCCCTGTATCCCCAGGCATAAGCGGGTGCCCCAATAAGACCTCCTCCTGAGCATTTGCAGATACGGTAAACAATAATAGCAGGGTGAGTTGTAATAGGATTCTAATCATAAGAATCTCAAGATACGCAAAGAGATAAAATACCAATCTGCCTCCCTACCTTTGTTCTTCCCCCCTCCCCTTTGGGGACCAAGGCGATAGCCGAGGATAGGGGCTCATTGCACCTGCGCTTCGTCGCCCAAAAAGATCCCATGATCCAAGTCCCCAAGCTCAAGCACACCGATAAAAATGCTTTTTTCCTCATCGCCGGCCCTTGCGCCATTGAAGGAGAAGATATCGCCATGGAGATCGCCGAACGTGTGGGAGAAATCACCGACAAGCTGGGTATCCCTTACATCTTCAAGGGCAGCTACCGCAAAGCCAATCGTAGCCGAATTGATAGCTTCACGGGCATTGGCGATGAGAAAGCCCTCAACATTCTCGCCAAAGTTGCCCAACGCTTTGACCTGCCCACCACGACTGATTTTCATACCGACGAAGAAGCCGCCATGGCCGCCAACTACGTCGACATCCTCCAAGTCCCGGCTTTCCTCTGCCGGCAGACCAATCTCCTCGCCGCCGCCGCCAAAACCGGTAAGGTCGTCAACATCAAAAAAGGACAGTTCCTGAGCCCGGAAGCCATGGCCTTCGCCCGCCAAAAGATCATCGACAGCGGTAATGACCAAGTATGGCTGACCGAACGAGGTGCCACCTTCGGCTACACTGATCTGGTCGTCGATTTCCGGGGTATCCCCGTCATGCGTTCCCTTGGCAGCCCGGTCGTGATGGACTGTACCCACAGCCTGCAACAGCCCAACCAGGCCAGCGGCGTCACCGGCGGTAAACCCGCCCTGATCGAAACCATCGCCAAAGCCGCCATCGCCGTCGGTGCCGACGGCATTTTCATGGAAACCCACCCTAATCCCTCCATCGCCAAAAGCGACGCGGCCAACATGCTCCCGCTAGATAAACTAGAAGGTATTCTGACAAAGCTTTTGCGGATTCGGGAAGCAGTACAGTAGTAATGATAGTAGTGGTAGTATTAGTAGTATGGTAGTAGCTGCCGCGTGTGGGAAGGTCCAGTACGCTGCTTCGCGGCTGGTTCAATCATCTACAAAGAGACTCTCCTCCATCTCCTCTTCTCCTCCTACTCCTTCGGAAAACAAGTCTTGCTTCTAAGGCTTAAGCTTGTGCGGGTATTTGCGTAATCAATACTCCCCAAAAAGGGATTAGAATTTCAGAATGGAAGAATTTTAGAATGGTCCGGGGGAGTTGAATTTACAGGAAAAAGAAAAATTCTTATGATCATCCGCCCATCTATAGACACCCTTTTGCACTTCAATGATGAAATCTCTGCACCTCAGTATTTAAACCCCAAAAGCTGCGTAGCAGCCCGTCCTTCTACTCAGCCTCCTCCATGACGCGTATGG
>CALIGP010000101.1 GCA_938021455.1 uncultured Lewinella sp.
TCGTGCTCCATCACGTGGCACCAATGACAGGCGGCGTAGCCGACGCTGATGACCATGAGTTTATTATCCTGAGCAGCCTTGTCAAGTGCCTCTTCTCCCCAGGGATACCAGTCTACCGGGTTCCGGGCGTGCTGCAGCAAATAGGGCGACTTTTCTCCGGCCAGGTGATTTTGATAGCCCAATTCACCGGAAGTGTTTCCGGCTGCGTCCGAGGTTTTGGCGCGGCCGCAGGTGCAGAGTAAGGTGAGGAGCAGAGAATAGATGGTTATTCTGGTAATCATCGCTAGCGGGTTATGGCACAAAGGAACGGTATGAAAGGCATACTCTTGGGTTACTTTTAGAGTAGAGCCATATATGCAGAATATTATTTGCCTGCAAACGATGGTTATTGATTTCTTATTCTGGCAATGCTGCTAGCTCTTCGTGTTTATTTCTATGCCACTAATGGGTTTATTCGCTTTGATGGGTTAAAATAGGGCCATTCTAGGATAATTCCCTGCCACCGCTCGCGTAGATTGAGGTCTACTTTTACTCTTAATAAGAGAGTTTTTCAACCTATCTCATATAAATCACTAGTAGATGAAATGCAAAAAACGATTTACACGGTGGCAATTCTTATTGCTACTTATGGCTGTCTTTAACTTTGCCTATGGGCAGGTTACTGTTTCGGGTACCGTTACGGACAAAGAAGACAACGCTCCGTTAATTGGAGTAACCGTTTCCATCCTGGGAACCAGTTCGGGCACCATTACGGACATAGACGGTGCCTATTCACTAACCGTTCCAGGGCCAGAGGCAACACTTGCTTATTCTTACACGGGCTATGGAAGTCAGGAAATTAAGGTCGGACAACAAACCCAAATTAACGTAGGCATGGTTGCCGGAGCGGATCTGGATGAGATCGTAGTTATTGGCTACGGTACCGTTAAGAAAAGCGACGTGACGGGTGCCGTTTCATCCGTAAGTGCCAAAGACTATGAGGACCAGCCACTAACCAGACTGGAGGACGCGCTACAGGGGCGTGCTGCTGGTGTTTCGGTAGCGAAATCTAACGGTCAGCCGGGGGCGAACTTTAAAGTCAGAATTCGTGGTGTAAACTCAATTACGGGAAACAACAGTCCTTTGATCGTAGTAGATGGTATTCAGGGCGTGGATTTGAGTACGCTCAATCCCAATGACATTCAGACCATCGACGTACTTAAGGATGCTTCCGCCACGGCTATCTATGGTGTCCGGGGCTCCAACGGCGTTATTATCGTAACGACGAAGAGAGGTAGCGGACAAGGTAAAGTCAATCTGGAATACTTTGTCACCTCTGCCGCAGTGCCTGATTTTCTTCCAACCCTGCAGGATAATGTTGGTGACTTCGCCAGACTGGAGAACCTTCGGAGAGTCAATGCAGGTGGTAACCCCAACTTCACGGACGCAGAAATTTCTGCTCTTGAAGCGGACGGAGGTACCAACTGGCAACGAGAGATTTTCCAAACGGGTATCGGCCAAAACCTCCTGGGCTCCGTAAGTGGCTCCGAAGGTAAGATCAATTACTTCGTATCGGGGGTGTACCGCGATCAGGAAGGGATTGTAATTAATACGGGCTTCAAGCAATTATCGCTGCGCTCCAACATTGATGCTCAAATCAACGATAAGCTGAAGATTGGCTTAAACCTCTTCGTCAACCGGGATCAAACCCAGAATGACTTCGGCTTTGCCGGAAACGGCCAGGGAAGCTTAGTCGCCAAGGCCCTTACCTGGGATCCAACCACGCCGGTTTTTGCGGATGACGGGACTTACAACATCCGTTCTTTACGTGGTATCGGCTCACTGAATGATAGCCCGGTAAGAACCCTCACGGAGAGCGACGCTCAGCGCGTCAGAGAGCAGCTAAGCACAGCCTTTGTACTGGGGTGGAACATTACGGATGATATCACCTACACGCTGAATGCTGGTACAAGACTAAACAATATCAACAACCAGGTATACGACGTTGAGGTGGGGGATGACTTTCTACCACACACTAACTTTGCCAACAATAAGTTTCAGTCCTATCAGTTGAGCCATATCGTTTCCTGGGGTAAATCTTTTGGAAGCAGTGATCTTAAACTCACGGGTGTTCAGGAGTACCTAAAGGAGACGAGCATTTTCAACGGCTGGTCCGCTCAGGATCTTAGCTTACCCAGAGGTTACTACTTTGCTGAATTGGCACCGGGTGCCGGACAAACCATCAGTAATAACTTCTCCGAGCGTGAGCTGTCTTCCTACATGCTCCGTGGTGAGTATGTCATGGGAGACAAACTGTTCGTAACTGCTACCGGCCGCTACGACGGAACGTCGGTCTTCAGAGCAGACAACCGCTGGGGCTTCTTCCCCTCTTTAGCCGTTGGCTACAGCCTTAATGACCTGCTGGGTGGTAGTGGTCCACTAAGTAGTATGAAAGTGCGTTTAGGCTGGGGACAAGTAGGAAATCAGAACATTGGCCCTTATAGCACCTTTGGTGGCTTACGGACCAATGCTTCTTACTCTTTCGACTTTAACTCGGCTCAAACGGGTACCGTTCTCAATAGCTTCGAGAGTGCCGACCTCACCTGGGAAACAACGACTCAGACCAATATTGGTCTGGACATTGGCATCCTGGAAGGTAGGGGTAGCTTCACCATTGAATACTTTACGAAGAAGACAACGGACTTGCTGTTGGCGACGCCCGTTCCCGGCACCTTCGGAGGTGGCATCATTAACCAGAACGTAGGCGAAGTAACCAACAACGGTATTGACCTTAGCCTTAGCTACGCCATCGTTAACACAACGAACTTTGACTGGGACGCCAGCTTTAATGCCTCCTACGTGAAAAACGAAGTAACCCAGCTGTACAATGACCTAGAGCAAATCAATGGCTTGTTTACCTCACCTGGCGGACAAAGCCGGGTACTCAACATCATTGAGCTGGGGCAGCCATTAGGTCAGTTTCAGGGCTCTACCTTCCTTGGCACCTGGAAGACCTCTGAAGCAGCGCAGGCCGCTGAATTTGGTGCACAGCCCGGAGATCCTAAATACTTACGGGATGCTGCCGGCGAAATCGTTTTTGGTAGTATTGGTAATGGCACTCCAGACTTCGTTTGGGGATTCAACAACAGCTTTACTTTCAAGAACTTTGACCTGAACATCTTCATTCAGGGTATGCACGGCTTCGATGTTTACAACATCCAACAAGCGATGATTACGGGTGGTGCTGGTGACTCCAGAAGTTTCCTGGCAGCTGATCAGGTCAACCAATGGACACCGCAGAATGAAACAGACATCCCCGCAACGGTTCAGTTTTACAACTCTTCTCGGTACATCGAGAAAGGAGATTTCATTCGTCTGTCAAACTTGAATCTTGGCTACAACTTTGGGCAAATCGGAAATACCGACATGAACCTGAAAGTATATGCCAGCGGTCAAAATCTTTTACTCATTACCGATTACTCAGGCTACGACCCAGAGCTTTCTTCGCGGAAAGGGAATCAAGGCATTGAGGACGTAGCACCAGGTATCAACCTGGGCGCATACCCTAACCCTCGCACCTACACCTTCGGTCTTAAACTTGGCTTTTAGTGTTGGCCTTGTGCAACATTGAGTACCATAAACAACAACTATTATCATGAATAGAATCAATAAATATAAATCCCTGAGGCTCTTGCTGCTGTTACCTGCTTTGGCAGTACTTAGCTTAGCTTTTTATGGATGTGATTTGGATGAAGATCCAGCACGTTCCCAGCTTGCGGTATTACCTTATGAAAACTTGGCGGAGCTGGAACTGGGAGTAACCGGAGCCTATGACCGCATGTGGGCTGCCCTTCGAATGACTACCGCCTGGGCCAGTGCCTGGGGTGGTGATGATTTGACGACCCACCGAGCAAGTAACAAGGCTGACTTCCGAGAATACGATAAGCGAGCGGTGACAACCGGTAATGCTCGTACTCGAGGTACCTGGAATGGTTTGTTCTCCGCCATCAGAGCGGCGAATACCGTTCTGGAGAATGCTGCAGAAACGAACTTGCCAGAACAAGCAGAACAAGACCGTTTGGTGGGAGAAGCTTTCTTCATCCGTGCGTACTGTTACCATCACTTAATTCGCGTTTTTGAGGAACTACCCATTATCACGAGTACCACGCCGGATTTTGAAATAACGCTGGCCACCAGAGAAGAGGTGTTTTCGCAAATCGAGAGAGACTACCAATCTGCTGAGTCTATGTTGCCTGTATCCAGCAATGCCGGGGCTACGAGACCGAATAGCGGAAGTGCAAAGGCCTTCTTAGCCCGCTTGTATATGGACTGGGCGGGTTTCCCGACCAACGATACGGGCAAGTACGCTCAGGCGGCCTCCATGGCCAAGCAGGTAATTGATAATGCCTCCGGTCATGGCTTCGCCCTTGTACCAGATATGGCTACGCTGTACACGCTTGCCGGCGCTGCTAATTCTGAAGGCGTCTACACGCTTTCTCATTGCCAGCCCTGTGGCCGTGGTAATAGAAAAACTGGAAAGCTTGGGTTGCCTGGTGATCTGGGTGGATGGCAGGAGTCTTTCGCCGAAATCCGTTTCTTCGAAGATATGCCAGAGAACTACCGTAAGGAGGTGACTTACCATACCGAGGTCCCCGTGAATGCCGTGGGCAACCGGGCCGTCCCTAACCCCGCGGATGCTGCCAGCATTCTCCAGTGGACAGAGTTCAAAGATCAGCAAAATCCCATTTTCGCTAAAATTACTGGCCCATGGGAAGATGACATTTTTAATGGCTTCCAGAATTCTCGCGCAGACTACATCATGCGTTATGCAGAAGTTTTACTGATTTATGCAGAGGCCTCAGGGCGATCAAGCTCCCCATCAGCGGCGGCCTG
>CALIGP010000102.1 GCA_938021455.1 uncultured Lewinella sp.
TATTGTTTCTTCAGGTCGATGTGTTCGTCCAGCCAGTAGTCTTCCAGCCGGTGCAATCGGCAATCAGCGATAAGCTGTTCCCGGTCAAAGTCTCCCCAGGAGGCCAGCAGATACTCATCTTCGTCTACCCCAATCCAGTCCTGAAACTCTTGAATCACTCGTTTAAAATCCCTGGCACGGTTGACCTCTCGCTGATCTATCTTTAACAGACGCTGACAGAAATGACTCATCTTAGGGTGCATTACTGGCTTAATCAGTCGGCTAAAATGCCCTTCGATATTTCCGTAGCGGTCAATGGAACAAGCTCCGATTTCCAGCGTTTCTTGTACCATACCCGGCGGGCGCCCTTCCCAACAGGTGGCTTCGATGTCGTATACTATGAACTTCACATTATGGAAATGCACGAGTAGGGGGCAAAGGTTTATCTCCAGAGAAAAGAATGCTCTACTGGTTAAAAAAAATCGCCAGAATGCACGGATGCATTCTGGCTATGAAGCAGGTTAATTCGCTTAAATTAGATCTAAATTTAATTCTAGAGACGCTATGATTTCTTTACTAGAGACGGGGCATCCGACTCTTAATTTCACCGTGGTAGGCTTTACCCATCTTCAGCTCACGCTCACCAATAGCAATGGTTCCCGTAGCGAAGCTGACTCGATCAACCTGATCGAAATTCACAAGAATTCCACGACTTGCTCTAACAAACTCAGGAGCAGCTAATTCTTCACTAATGGCAGCAAGGGAGCGCTTAATGGCAAATCGCTTAGACTTCGTTTGAAGGTAGGCGTAATTCCCATCTGCCTCGATGAATTGAATTTCTGACAGAGGAATCTTTATGTAGGTCGTACCCTCCCTCAAAAAAAGGTGATCGGGAGACTGGTTCATATAATTCATTGCTTTGTAGATAAATGTGCATGTATTAATAGCAGTTTGAGTAGGAATATCACCTTTAGGATCAAACTATTCGGGTTTCGGACGTGTCAACATGAACATAGTCACACCCTAGAATAAAAAAACACCACATTTTCTTAGGCCAACCTACGTAAAAGCCACCAAAAATATCGAAAACTCATTGAATACCAGACAGATGCGCCATCTCCCCCTCTACCAAGTAGACGCTTTTTCTAAAGATTTATTCGGCGGCAACCCTGCCGCAGTAGTCCCGGTCCCTGTGTTCCCACCGGACGACTTGATGCAAAACATTGCCGCAGAGAATAATTTATCTGAAACGGCCTTCGTGACCGTTCGGGGGCCGGGTAAATTTCGCATCCGTTGGTTTACCCCCGCGATGGAAGTCAGGCTATGTGGCCATGCCACACTCGCCTCAGCTCATATTCTTTACCAATCCAGTGAGCCAAAGCCCGAGAAAATGCTCTTTAAAACCGAGCAAGCTGGTACCATTACCGTCAGGCCTAATAAGAACGGCAGCTACAGTATGGACTTTCCCGCTGATGTACCCAAAAAAATAAAAGCTCCAAAGGGCTTAAGAAGTGTACTAGGAGGAATCAAACCCCTGCAAGTTTATCTTGGAACCGATGATCTAATCGTAGTTCTTAAAAACCGTAAGCAGGTAGAGAGCCTGAAACCTAAGCTGACGCTGCTGGCGGGAATGGAAAATTATCGCGGACTTCTGGTTACTGCTCCTGGTAAAAAGTACGATTTTGTCTCCCGAGGATTTTTCCCTTATTACGGAATCGATGAAGACCCCGTTACCGGCTCCGCTCATACAGCCCTGACTCCGTTATGGGCAAAAAAGCTGGGAAAGAAAAAGCTGACCGCCCGGCAAGTGTCCCAACGGGGCGGCGATCTTCTCTGCGAAATGAAAGGCAAAAAAGTTCGACTCACGGGCCATGCGGTGACTTACCTCACCGGACAGATTTTGTTGAAGGGAGAGCTGTAGATCTGTTTACTACACTAGTCAACACTCAGGTTAACCAGCTTCAGCCCGCGCGAATCGGTTAGCTTGCGGGCCTCTGCCGTTACTTCCTCAATGGATTTTCCGGATAAGAACGCGCTATCGTATTCTCCATCCTGAAAAACAGCCACATACTGCGTCTTATTTCCCTCTCGAAAACGGTCAAAGTCAATGAGTTCGACTTTGCTGTCTTTGCGTTCCTGATACTCTTGGGTAAATTCTTCCAGCGTATTAGCGAAATACAAAAAGTTGAATCGATTCACCGGAGAGAAGTGGTACAAAACGACAAAGGAAGGCTCACCGTTAGGTATGTTGAGTACAAAGACCCGCTTAATCTTGAAACGGTCTTTAGCCATGGCACGAGTTCGCTTTAGGATGGTTTCCCGGCTATCTAATAACCAAACCTTATGGATCGTCGGGTTGGCCTCTTTGACCCAGACGCCGTAGAAATCATAATCACTCTCGTTAAGGACGACGGCAGCTACATCAATCATCGTGTAGCCTTCTTTCACTTTCGCCCGTTTGAGCTTAATGAACCCCGCCCAACTGCTGGCTTTCTCAATGTGATCTTCCAGTGGGCTTTCAGAATAGATGCCTACGTACTTTCGTTCGTCCCCTCCCTGCTTATAAGTTTCCAGATCAGTAAGCCGGTAACCAGCAGCGTTTTGCTGTCGGTGCTCACTTAGGAAGGATTCCCAGCCAGCGACGGTCACCTGTCGGATATCAGCATCGGATGGCTTGTAGATAGCAGAGAAATTCTGAGCACCTAAGGTAGCAGAGAGAGCGATCATTAAGACCGCAACGAATGATCGTAGCATAGTTTGACTTGTCTGAGAAGGTAAAGGTAAACGGTAGGCCGTTTATTGCATACCAACCAGCCTTTGGACGTACTACTACCGGAAGGTCACGGGCCTTACAGGTCGATCAAATAGCTTTTTTCTATCTATTGCTCCCCCTTGAGCCACTCAATTGCCTTTGCTAAAGCGAGGTCTTCTCCACTTTTATCACTTTTAGCCACTAACACATCTGGCGCTATACGGTCCCCAAAAACCTGTTTATTCCGGTCAGCATATACCGATACAGTCAGAATCACAATGGCACCGTCCGGCATATTGAAATTAGTATTAGTCGTGGAGTAGCCACCCGTTGGCTGGCCAAAACTTCGGGTATTTGATTTCCCCCGGAATGCGACGGTCATCACTTCTCCGGAACTCATCGTTTGCCCTCCCGTTAACACAGCAATCTTGGGCCTAGAGTATAACAACTCGTAGGGCTCCATATCTTCGGAGATGGACAGCTGACCACCGCCGCCCATATAACTCATTCCATCTTCATAGCTCCACGGCACTCCATTTTCGCCGGTTGGCTCAATGAAGTAACCACACGTCCCTTCGCCCAGCAGTGGGCCAATTCCGGCTAGCATCGGCCAGCAATTACCACCGCCATTTGTACGTAAATCAAGTATCCAGCCGCTAGTTTCCGGGCTGTCCAGCAAGGCAATCAGGCGTTGCAGGCTGTCCGCAAATTCCACCATGACAGGAGGATAACCAAATTGAGGCATTGACAGATAGGAGATGTGGGGGGAGATACGCCGACCAGTCGTCATCAAGACTTCGGGCGCAGCAACGTCCTCTTTCTCCGTGTCTTCGTCCTCCTCGTCTGCCTCAGGATAGTAAGCCCTTGCTACTTCCGGGCGAATCAAAAAAGAGTGCTTGTTAATCTTCTGCAGGGCACCATGTATCGCATCATGGGTATCTTCTATTGCTTTCGCATCCGCGCATTTTTCATCTACCTCCTGCCGTAGTTTACCCCAGTCGACCGTCTCCCGGCCCAGTGCATGCGTACTAACATAGTTGAAGAAGGTATCCAGATAGGCAGTGGGGGATATTGCAGGTGCTTCAGCAGCTGGATTAGAAGGCTGACTGCAGGCCCAAAGGCTGCAGAATAAAAAGAGAGAAAGGAGGAAGTGTCGATGATTCATGTTTCAAAACTGTGCCTTTCAAACGAGATTTCCGCAGTTTTGGCGTGAACACGGGCGATTCTGGGCGCGGACGCGGGTGCAGGCAAAGGGATATTGGAGCAAGGTTGGAATATCTTTGTCTAGCGACCAAAATACTACGCTACAACTATTATGCAGCCAACCCGATCTCTTTACTGGTGGTGTCAGATACTCGGCTGGGGCCTGGTCATTCCCTATTGGTTTTACTATGAGCCACGGGTTCCGGGGGGCTATGCCCTTCCGCTTTTCATTCTTTTTTGCCAGGCCGCCAGTCAATTATTCATGACGGACCGATATCGCCGGCTGGCGCACCGGCAAGGGTGGCTGAGTTACCCGATCCATAAGCTGCTTCCCATCATATTCGTCGCCTGGCTTTTCCTCACCACTCAGTACGTATTGATGTCCTACGGTATCATTACGCTCCGTTATGGCGAGCCCTTTGCGGCCAGCTCTTTCCTTGGAGCCCTGGCCGGCGGCTCCCGCTACCACGCCATCTGGCTACTAGCCTTTCACTTATACCATTTTGCCCAGCAATCAGCCCGCGCCGATGCCGACTCGGCGCGCCACGCGCGCCTGGCCACCGAAGCCCGACTCGCCAAGCTGAGCACGGAGTTAAATCCTCACTTCCTCTTTAATGCACTCAACAGCATCAAAGCCCTCACGCGGGAAGACGTCGTTCGCTCACGGGAAGCCATTGACCGGCTCTCTGGCCTCCTACGTTACTCCCTCCAAAGTAGTCAGCGAGATTTAGTTCCCCTCGCAGAAGAACTCACCATTGTGCGTGAATACATCGAGCTGGAGCAAATCCGCTTCGAAGATCGGCTAAAGGTGAGCTGGAACCTCCCCTCTTCCCTACCCGACCTAACCTTGTTACCGCTTTCTCTACATTG
>CALIGP010000103.1 GCA_938021455.1 uncultured Lewinella sp.
GCAAAGAAAGTTAATAGAAGCAGGGGAGGGGCTCCTGTCTAGAGCTGAAAGTTAAAGACATAGCTATGTCCATTTTCCCGAACGATTTCCATCTCTCCGCTGATGCCGCTGAGTTCTCCCGTACCGGAATCAGGTACAACCTCCAGCACCAGCCGGCTTTCGCCGGCGGCGGACATGATGCCGAAGTGCTGCAAGACGAAGCTGCCCGCTTTACCTTCCAGCGTGCCAACAAATTTCTCGATGGCAACGTAGCCAGCGGATCCCTTTACCGGGCTCATCGCACTGAGCATTTCTCCCTGGCTACTTCCCGAAAGTGGGCCTTCAAAGGTTTTATCAATTGACATTCTTCCCAAATCGGCGCCATCCGATTTCTTGGAGTAGGCTTCCAGTGGCTTCATATTAACGGTGAAAGGGCCGGTAACGGTCATATTACTATTGTTTGGGGTAAATATACTTGTTCCGGATCAGGGTGGCCTGCCTTTTCTTTGTGGGCGTGTAGAACCGATTGTAGGTCTCTACCGTCGTCGGCTGAGCGTTACGACGAAGGAGTTTCGCTCGTTCGACGACGGTAGAGCCAGGCCCGCAATCAACTCCCAAACAGAAGGAGTCAATGCCCTTGACCTATGCCAAAACTCTACTGAACCCCCACAAAAATCTCCACCTCTGCATCCGAAGGGTTCAAAGCTTTAGGGCCGTATACCTCGAAGTCGGTGACGAAATTACGCTCAAGGTCCATTTCCCAAATCGTGGCCCAAGCACCATAGACAACGCCCTGGCTCAGATCGCCCCGACAGATCATCTTTTGGAAAGAACCACCGGCGATTTCGAGTGTCTCCATTCCTTCGGGAACCTGGTCGAAGGAATTTACCCGACAGCCGAGTAAGGTCGTGTATTCGCCGGTGTGATCAGATTCGAAGTCGGTGTAAGCGGAGTAAACCGTAGTGTCCACCTTGTTGGGTATTTGGGCAATGAGGCTTTCGGCCATCAGCCGATTCCAAAGGCCACCAATGTCTTTGGCGGTTTGTTCGGGCTTTGCGTTAGAAGTTCTGATGGTGATTCCGATCAGCTTGAAAGAGGGGAGCGTTAGCTTTTCCATGGTCGTTTGTTTTGTTGACGATGTAAAGTTCGCAGTAGCTTGTGACAAGGGTATGTCAAGGGTCGGAATATATTTTTTGCGGGAGCGCTCAAAGTATTCTTCGAGGCTTATTTCATGTGGCTTAAACTGTTGAGCTCGTTCCCGGAACGCAACAATTCGATCAAGGCGAAAGGCTCTAAAGTCCTGCCGTAACCGGCAATAGGCAATGCCCACCCAGTTTCCCTTAGTCGTAACCAGGGCGAAGGGCTCAATTTGCCGTTTGGTTGGCTTGTCAGCATAAGACAAGTAATCAATGTCCACCAACTGTTGACTAGTAATGGCCGACTGGAAGCGCATCAGTAAGTCGCTGGTAGCTATTTTGGTAGGGTTGTCACGGGTTTGAAGTCGATCAGCCAACAACTCACTTCTTTCCCTTGCAGCACGAGGTAGTGCTGCCTTTATTTTGGTGATGGCGGAATGATAGGTGGTAGCCAGGGAGCCATCCTTGTTGACGGATAGTAGTCGTTCTGCTGTGATTAATGCATTTGCTTCCGCTTCGGTAAACATCACTGGTGGAAGGCGATAACCCTCAAGTAAGGAGTAGCCCTTTCCCTCTTCGGTCACTACGGGAACACCAGAGCGCTCCAGCGTACGAATGTCCCGGTAGATAGTCCGCAGGCTAACACCATGGCGCTCCGCCAGCGTGCGGGCCGTTATTAGTCGGCCAGACTGTAACTGAGTAATAATTGCGGTTAGGCGGGCCAGTCTTGGTTTTTCGAGATCCATACTTCGCTTCCTTTCAAAGTTAACAAAAAAGAGTCTTGGTTTTTGATAATTCCTCAAACAAGAGCTGAAAACCTTGCCCTTTACTACTAACTTTGCACCCGCGGACGCGCCCACCACATCCTCATGCGCCTCCGCCAAGTGTATTTTGTTTACCAAATTAAGATCATGCAACACCATAATTTACAATCTAATCTCTCCGTCTCCGCACTCGTAGAGGCAAGCATTAAAACGGGGCAGGGCCGCCTTTCCGATACCGGTGCCCTGATTGTCAATACCGGAAAATTTACTGGTCGTTCCCCTAAGGATCGTTACATCGTAGAGGATGATATTACTCGTGAAACCGTGGATTGGGGTGACGTAAACATCCCCTTCACTCAGGAGGGATACGATGTACTGGAAGACAAAATTTTGGCCTACGCCAAAAAGCTGGACACCGTCTATGTCCGCGATGCCTACGCCTGTTCGAGCCAAAAGTACCGAATCAACGTTAAGGTCTATACGGAGCAGCCGTGGCAAAACCTCTTCGCCTACAATATGTTCTTGCGCCCCGACGGTAAGCAGTTCAAGAACCTACAGACGGATGAGTGGACGATCTATGCCTTCTCCGGCTGCCTGGCGGATCCCGCCGTACACGGCACTCGTCAGGAGAATTTTTCCATCATCAATTTCACCAAGCAAACCATCATCATTGGTGGCACGGCCTACACCGGTGAGATCAAGAAAGGAATCTTCTCTGTGCTCAACTTCGTGCTCCCCACCCAGCGGGAAGTTCTCTCCATGCACTGTTCCGCCAACGTAGGCTCAAAGGGAGACTCCGCGCTGTTCTTCGGCCTGTCGGGCACGGGTAAAACGACCCTGAGTAATGACCCGGACCGCCGTCTTATCGGCGACGATGAGCACGGCTGGAGCCAGGCCAACGTCTTCAACCTCGAAGGCGGTTGCTACGCTAAAGTGATCGACCTGTCCGAAACCAAAGA
>CALIGP010000104.1 GCA_938021455.1 uncultured Lewinella sp.
TTGCCTCATCCTCCTTCAGGTTGTCATCTAACCGGCGCAAATAGCTTTGAGCGCTTTGCCGGTCCTGCTTATTTTGAAAGCCATTACTGATCCATAAAGACAGCAGAATGCCGAAGACGATGATAACAATTTCCAGTATGGCCCTAAGAACCCAGCCGAGACGAGAGGAAGCGGGTGGGGTAATTCTATTGGTAATCATGATAAAAAGGGAGGTGGTGACAGTATAGTAGCAAGGTAGCAAATCGGCAGGTTTCCTTTACAATGCCATCAAAAAACCTTCCTTTGCACCTGCGCGCCGTCGCCCCCTTCCTTACCTTTGCCCTCCGCCTACCGGCGGACGATCTTATGAGTAAGCAAAAATTCGGAACCGCCCCGGTTTTCTTTACCGCCATCAGTACAATACTTGGCGCCATCATGTTTCTCCGTTTCGGCTTCGCCGTCGGCATGGTGGGCCTGGCCGGTACAATGGCGATTATTCTGATCGGCCACGCCGTTACGATTCCGACGGCGATGGCCATTGCGGAGATTGCCACGAACCAAAAAGTAGAGGGCGGTGGCGAGTACTACATCATTTCCCGAAGCTTCGGCCTCGTAATTGGCTCCACGATCGGCATTGCGCTATACATGTCTCAGGCCATTTCTGTAGCCTTCTACATCATGGCCTTTACGGAGGCCTTTAAACCCTTGGTCGAGTGGATAATTTCCACCTACCCCTTGCTTCCCTGGGCGGAAAGCCTGTTACGGCAACCACAAACGATTGGCATTCCTGCTCTATTGATCCTAACCTGGCTCATCCTTAGCAAGGGGGCTGATCTTGGCGTTAAGGTGCTATACACCGTCGTCTTTACCCTGGCGATTGCCCTACTAGCTTTCTTCATCGGCTCTACCGAATATGCAGATAACAACGCCGTTGACTTCTTTAACAGCTACAGCGCGGATGTGGAAGCAACCGCCATGGCAATTGAGAATCTGGTAGAAGAGAATGCTCCGCCAGACACCGTTTTTCTGGGAGGAGAAGAGGTAACTATGGATGTAGCGAAGCCCGTAGAGCCCACGCCCGACATTCCCAACCTCAGCTTTTTCACCGTCTTTGCCATCATCTTCCCGGCCTTCACTGGTATGACGGCCGGTGTTGGTCTCTCCGGTGATCTGCGCGATCCCGGCAAGAGCATTCCCCTGGGAACACTAGCCGCCACCATCGGCGGCATGGTCATCTATTTCTTCATGGCCTGGAAGCTCTCTGCTTCCGCCCCACCCGAAGCACTCGCGGATACCAGCCACCTGGTCATGGCCGATATTGCCTGGCAGGGCTGGTGGATCATCCCACTCGGCCTGGCCGCCGCAACGATCTCTTCCGCTCTGGGCTCCATCATGGTCGCTCCGCGTACCCTACAAGCCATCGCCGCTGACCAGATCTTTCCCGCTCCTGCCATCAATTACTGGATCTCTCGCGGAAAAGGGGAGAACAATGAGCCCTACAATGCCAGCCTGATCACCGTCTTGCTCGCTGCTTTTTTTATTTTACTCGGGGCATTAGACAGCGTGGCGGAGATCATCTCCATGTTCTTCATGGTTACCTACGGTTCGCTCTGCCTGATTAGTTTCCTCAATCACTTCGCCGCAGATCCGAGTTATCGGCCGACCTTCCGCTCCAAGTGGTACGTCTCGCTGTTTGGCGCACTAGCCTGTTTCGGGCTCATGTTCTTCATGAACTCTTCCTATGCTGCTATGGCCATCGCCCTGATTGGCATTCTCTACGTCTACATCTCCTACTCTAACCCAGACAAACGGAGTATGGCCCTCATCTTCCAGGGGGTAATTTTCCAGTTTAGTCGCCGACTACAGATCTTCCTGCAAAAAGCGGACAAGGAGCAAAACAAGAGCTGGCGCCCTAGTGTGATTGCTGCCAGCGACGCCACCTTCACCCGGCTCGGGGCTTTTGATCTCTTGCGCTGGCTGAGCCAGAAGTACGGCTTTGGCACCTACATTCACCACGTCAATGGCTACCTGAGCCATGAGACGAGCGAAGAGGCCGCTGAGATCAAGGAACGCATCATCCGGATGGCGGAGAAGACGGACAGCCGGATTTACGTGGACACCATCGTGTCTCCGTCTTACACCTCGGCCATTGCGCAGGTGATCCAGTTCCCCGGCATTGCCGGAACGGAGAACAACCTCCTGCTTTTGGAGTACTCTAAGAACCACGACGAGGGGCTCAAAGACATCATCGATAACTTCAAGCTCATCAAGTCCGTCGATTTCAACATCGGCATTCTCGGTCTTTCGGAGCGGGGCTTTGGCCTGAAGAAAAGCATCCATGTCTGGATCACCCGGGCGCACTACGAGAGTGCGAACCTGATGATCCTGCTGGCCTACGTAATGACCGGCCACCCGGAATGGGAGGGTGCGGAGATCAAGCTCTTCGCCGTCTTCGAAGAGTCCAAACTGGCCCAGGAAGAGCAGGCGCTCTATGACCTGATCGAAACCGGCCAACTGCCCATTAGCCGGAACAACATCGACGTGCTCTGCCGGCAGGACGATACGGACTCCCGGGAAGTGATTGGCCGGAAGTCCGGCGAAGCCGATCTCGTCATTCTTGGTTTCCGAGATGAGGCCCTGAAGCGGATCGGCGCCGGTTATTTCTCCGGCTACGAAGATATCGGTAATGTGCTGTTCGTGAATGCTTCGGGGGAGGTGGAGATACGGTAGATAAGAGTCAAAAAGTCGAAGAAGTCAGGTAGTCAAACAGTCGTTCACCTGCTAGTGTGAATAACGAATTGCACAAACGGGCAGAAAAAGAGCCCCTCGACTACGCCCTCCACTTTAAAACGGGTCCCCGAGCGGAAATCGAGCGACCGTAGGGAGTCGAGATTGTAGTCGAGGGGCACCATTTAGTGCATTTGGTTATACACACCACCTGCTACTTGACTATATACTCCCTGTCTAAATAAAGTACCTTTGAATGACCTCTTACCGTCCCCTCAGGCTAGAGAACGTCCCTTTCAAATGATCGCTTCATGCCCAGACATACAATATCTTACGAATCCTACGCCTCACCCGAAGAGCTTACAACTGAGGACCGAGGCCTGCTGCAAGCGGCCAAAGCCGTCCTCCCCAACAGCTATTCTCCGTACTCCAAATTCAAGGTTGCCGCCGCCGCCCGACTGGAAGACGGCACCATCGTCACGGGCTGGAACATAGAAAACGCAGCCTACCCCATGTGCATCTGTGCGGAGCCGGTCACACTGGCCGCTGCGGCCAGTCAGCGGCCGGGTATGGCTGTCGTTGCGATGGCCATCACGGTGAAATCCGCTAATCAGGTACTGGACCAACCAGCTAGCCCCTGCGGCTCTTGCCGGCAACAGCTGACCGAGCACGAGAGCCGCTTTGGCAAGAAAATGAAGCTGATTCTGCAAGGGGAAGAAGGCCCGGTCTTCATCTTTGGTTCTGCGGGGGATATTTTACCGTTCGGGTTTTCGGCTAAACAGCTTTAGCCTATATCAAACGACGGCACGAGAGCATAGCATGAACATTGTTAGAGGCTCTCCGTCCATTTGCGAAAGGCAGCCGTCTTGGGGCCACTGGTAATTAAGTTATCCTTCTCCCCCTTGACCGATATACTGAGTCGATTGCCGAAGTAGGACTCCATTTTGGTGATGTAGTCGACATTGACGATCTGTCCTCGGTTGAGGCGAAAAAACTTCTGTGGGTCGAGCTTTTCTTCCAGCGCTGACATCCGATAGTTGACCAGGTGTTTCTTCCCCCCCTCTTCGATGGCAAAAAGCAGGTCGCCATCGGATTGAAAAAACTTGATATCCGCAGCCTTAAGAAAGTAGATCCCGCTACTTTTTTTGATCACGAAGCGCTCTTTGTAATCCCTTGTATTTCGTCCCAAAGCGGAGGTTAATTGCTCCATAACGGCCGCATTGATGGCGGGCGGGGGGCTGTTTTGCTGTAAAAGCTTCTTGTATTTATCAAGCACCTTGTGTAGTGTTTCGTCAGTGTAAGGTTTCAGGACGTACCCGATCCCGGTGGTCTGGAAGGCTTCCAGCAAGTACTGATCGTAGGCGGTAACGAAGATGATGGGCGCATTGACCTCCACCTTGTCGTAAAGCTTGAAGGCCGATCCGTCGAGTAGTTCGATATCGGAAACAATTAAGTCGGGTTGGTTACCAGCCTCCAGGTACAGCCTGCCATCGCGGACACTCTGGACCCAGTGGAGGTCCAGCTCTTCTCCGAAATAAGCTTGGAGTAATTTGCGCAGGCGGTCAGCTGCCAGCTGTTCATCTTCGAGTAATAAGAGGCGGATCATGCGTAAGCTTGTTTGGCAAGGGGAATGGTGACGCCGAAATGGGTGGCCGTCTTTTCAATAACGGCGGCTCGCCCGGTAAGGAGTTCTAACCGGCGGCTTAGGTTGCTAAGCCCCGTGCCTAGGCTATCCTTGATATCGAGCTTAGGTCGCAGTGTATTACTGATTTTCAAGTCATCGCCTAGAAGAGTAATATTGACGACAACTGGCTCGTCCGGAAAAGCGACGTTATGCTTGACGATGTTTTCCACAAGCGTCTGCATCACGGCGGGGGGGATGAAGTATTGTGACAGTTCTTCCTGGTCAAGCGAAGCTTCAAAGCGAAAGAGGTTGGCAAAGCGTTGCTCCAGCAGGTAAATGTAGTCTTGGCAAAAAGCCCATTCCTGGGTCAGTGGCACCATCTCTTCGTTTCGGTGGCGGATCAGGTAACGGTAGAGAGAAGAGAGCTTTTGGGTGAAAGCCCGGGCCTTTGCCGGCTCCGTCTCGATCAAGATGTCAAGGATATTGAGGCTATTGAAAAGGAAGTGTGGATCTACCTGTGTTTCCAACTGCCGCAGCTCGGCATCCTTCTGGTTGCGTTCGAGGGCCAACAGCTGGTTTTGGGAAGCGTAGTATTGCTTCGCCATCAAAAACAGGGCAATGGGCGTAACGTCGGAGAAGTTATCAATAATGCCCCAAAGAATATTGGCCATATAGTCAGGCCCAAGCGGGCCCATGCTAGACAATAATAGGTGTTGCAGTAATACCTGAACAAAAAGCATCAGTAGAATAAGCGCAAAGAGGGGGAAATACCGGCGCGACGGGAAGTAAGTAGCGAAAACACCAAAGACAATCACGACCACCGAAAGGACCTGAATCGCAAACTGGGTGACAAGATGCTTCAGCAGGGGCAACGATTGAGCGGTGAATAACGGAATGTCCTCCTCCACCCATTCCGCAAAGAAGGTAATGACGAAAGCCAGACTGTAGTAAATGCCGATCAGCAGCCAGTCGGAACGCTTAATGTTAGTAATCCAGGACATGAAATGCATTGAACGAGCTTGTTGAGGCCCGAAAGGTAACAGACTAGCCTTAGCTCGCAAGCCAACAGACGGGAAACTCGTGAATATTCCGGTGAACAAGGGGAATATTCAGGTGAACAGATTTCCGAATTTCGGGGCTTGGATTAAGGGAAAATTTTGGCCAAAACGCTAACCGTCAAATCTCCTCCATTCACCGTCAAAATTCGTCCGTTCACCTTTTTGAGCGGATCTTCCTCCTATCCTCCCCGCTAGATTTGTGGCATCGGCAAATGAAAGCAACAGCGCTTTCCCATCATCTAAACTTAAAAAGGAACTATTATGAAAACGAATGCTCTCTTCTTCTTTATCCTTATTATCTGCTTATTCGGAACGACTAATCGTAGCACCGCGCAAGACTTGGACCCGTTAACCACCCTCATCCCCGTAGCCGACCTACAGGAAGACCTGGCCACCTTTAAGGAGAACATCGAACTGATCCATGCCGGCCTCTACACTTTCACGCCAAAAGAAAAGATGGACGCCCGCTTCGCCGAAATTAGTGCCAGCATCACTGCCCCAATGACCAGCCAAGACTTCTATCGCAAACTCATCACTCTCAACACGGACATCCGCAACGGCCACACCAACATCATCCCCCATGAAGGCTTTGGCTCGACGGAGAAGCTACTCCCCCTAGAAGTCTACTGGGATGAAGAACAGCTTTACATTCTCCGTAACAATTCCGACGACCTTAGCCTAGCCCCAGGCACCCGCATCGACAGCCTCAACGGTGAAGCGGCGGCCACCGTTTTCTACGAGCTGGCCGAGCTTTTCCCACGCGATGGCTACAATACTTCTTTCCCCGAAGCGATCACCTACCGGGCCTTCAATGAGTTTTACATCTCCTTTAAGGCCATACCTGAGGTTTATAGCCTGGTCGTTACCGCAGATTCCGGAACACAGCGCACCGTCAACATTCCTGCCATGGAGCAGAAAGCTTACTATGCCAACCGGGAGGCCCGCTACGGAGAAATCCACTATTACTGGGAAAAAGGCCTCGGTGACCCGATGACACTTGCCATCGAGGGGAATACGGCAACTATTTCAATCAAGACCTGTGGCAAAAGCGAGTTAACTAAATTGGGCAACAGCATCGATAAGCAAGTAGACCGTTACTTCGAAGCCATTGAAGCAGCTGGCGTTGAGAACCTCATCATCGACATTCGCAGCAATGGTGGTGGCAGTCAGGAAATTTCCGTGGCCTTACTCCGTCACCTAAGCCCGGAGTACTTCGAATTATTTGCTGACAGCTACCTGATCGTGAATAAGATTCCGAACCGAAAGCTCTACAACGGCAATACCTTCTTCCTCAACTTACTAGGAGGCATTGGCCTCAAGAAAGGCGAAGATGGTAACTACCGCAACCGTAAGGTGACCGATTGGGTCTACAACACAAAAACCCATACGGAGCCCATTGCACCAGTTGCTACACCGTTCAAAGGCCAAGTTTACTGCATTGGTGATGGCTATTCTTTCTCCGCTGCGGGGATAATGGCCTCCTTGCTCAAAACCTACACCAATTGTCAGTTTGTTGGCGAAGAAATTGGCGGCGCTGAAACGACCCTGACGGCAGGTGAGTACGTAGAGCTGCAACTACCAAACAGCGGTGTTCGTGCCATCCTCCCCGTCGTCTTCGAAGAACTCCAGAACCCGCGCGGCCAAACCGGACACGGTGTAAAGCCAGACTTTCCCATTCGCAACAGCATCCAGGATCTGATCAACGGCCACGATGCCATTATGGCCTTCACCAAGGAGATCATCGCCAACCCAAAACTGACCAAAAAACAGGAGCTAGCCGTAAAAACCAAGCGCTAAGCCCTCAAGATATTTACTACTTTACTAACTGGATTCTGTTGATGCCCCACCTGCTTTGCGTGGGGCATTTTAGTTCGTAAACCAGGCCAGATAAAAACATGAGTCATCCCGGAGTTTGGGCAACATTTCCTGTATCTTCTCCCCTGTACCCAGTTTGGTTGGCATAAAAAAGCGATCAGCGGATAGCATTCAGAGCTGTTTTGCCTGAATGCTGTCCGCTGATCGCTAAAAACCCTATTCTTTGCCAGGATACATGGTCATCTCACCCAAAAATTAGGGATGACTCATGTTTTCTATCAAGATGATTAGTGGCCCTTACTTAAAG
>CALIGP010000105.1 GCA_938021455.1 uncultured Lewinella sp.
ATTTTGATGGATCTATTAGCTATTCAGCAATCAAGTCCGTCACGTTTTCTTCTGATGAAGTACTTATTTACCCCAACCCCGTTACTAGGAATCAGTTTACTGTATCTACCCGCGTCAGCAATCAAAGCGCTTACTCAATTAGGGATTTATCCGGACGCTTGAAACTGGAAGGAAACACTACAGGCGAAGTGACACAAATTCAATTAGATAATTTTGCACCCGGAATTTATTTATTGACCTTGAATATGACTGCTATAACAAAGCAGTTTAAGTTTGTTGTGAAATAGGCGATAGGCTTTGTTAATGTAATAACTGTATGGCTATTGCGCTTCCATCCAACGGCACGATAATTCCTTAGGCAGTACAGAAGCCCTTGCCTCACTGCTTATACTCCCCCACAAAATCCCAATCTGGCGTCACCCCTAATCCCGGTCTTGTGGGTGCTTCGATGTGACCCTCCACCGCCACTATTTTTTCATTCACCAGCTCATACATCATCGGATTCCCGCCGGAGGAGAACTCAATAATGGCCGCAGAGGAACTGGCAAAGGCCACCGCCACCCCCGCCATGAAGCTAAAGGCCGAGCCCCAGCAATGCGGGGCCAGCTCCAACTGGTAGGCTTCGGCCAGCCCGGCGACCCGCCGGGCCTCCGTGATGCCGCCGATGATGGCGCAGTCGGGTTGTACAACGTCTACGGCCCGGTGCTCAATCAGCTCGCGCACGTTGAAGCGGGTGAACTCGCTCTCTCCGGCGGCGATGGGGGTGCAGGTGGAGGCGCGGACTTCCGCCGTACCGATCTTATTATCCGGAGAGATGGGTTCTTCGAACCAATAGAGGTGGCTGTCCTCTACGCCCCGGCAAAACTGCTTCGCCTCCGGCACGCTGTAAGTACCGTGGGCATCGGCCATAATCTTCACCTTTGGGCCCAGGGCTTCGCGGGCGGCGCGGACGCGGGCGACGGAGTTGGCCACGGTCTCATCCATTACCCCAACGCGCATTTTTACGGCCTGGAAGCCTTTGGCGCAATAGCCGAGGAGTTGGTCACCGATGTTGTCGGCGTCCGCCCAACCGCCACTGGCGTAGGCTTCCATCCGTGGGCGCAGGGCTCCGCCCAGCAGCTGCACTACGGGTACGTTGAGGTCTTTGCCCAACAGATCCCAGAGGGCCATATCGACGCCGCTCATGGCGGCGACGTGGATGCCCCGGTTGCCGAGTACGGGAAAGACCCGTCCGCGCTTGATGGCGTAGTGATCCCGCGTTCCGTTATACATCCGCTCCCAGAGTTCGTTGATGTTGCGGGCGTCTCGACCAACGAGTATGGGCGCCAGCTCCTTCTCCACGCAGGTAACGATGGAGGAGCAGCTGCCGGAGGAACCTACGGCGGCTTTCCCCTCCCCGAAGCCCTGTCGGCCATCATCCGTAGTGACGACAACGAGGGTCATGTCGAAATCGGTCAGCAAGCCGTAATCTGAACGATGCTGTTTGGCTTTGGGAATGGGACAAGAAAGCCAGTAGGCTTCGACTTTAGCGATTTTCATGGAAGTCTCTATTAATTATTCGTTAAGAGTGTGGAATTTACAACCTTCCTTGCAACCTGCTTCGGAGAAATGAGTCCATATCGATGAACCCTTCCAAAAACAGTAGAACTTTCCATTTATGAGACTCTTTATCCTACTTATACTTTCCTTCAGCCTTATTACCTCCGTTTCTGCTCAAACCATGCTCCGTGGAAAAGTAGTAGACGACAAAAATGGCTCGGCGATTCCTTACGTCAATATTGGCCTGGTGGGAAAAAACACGGGCACGGTATCCAATGACAACGGCACCTTTGATCTGCGCGTCTCTGAGCGGGATGCGGAGGCGGAAATCCGGGTTTCCATTCTTGGTTATCAGAGTCAGTCCTTCACCGTCAGGCAACTTCAGGCAAAATTGGAAGAGAACAGTGTGCTTGGTCTGCAAGCTCAGTCTTACAATCTCGATGAGATTGTCGTTGTACCAAAATTCACCAAAACGAAAAGACTCGGTAATCGGGCCGTGTCTACCCCACTCAAAGATGGTTTTGCCGGAGATAAACTTGGGCGAGAGGGAGGCATTGTCGTGGAATTAAAAGAGCGATTCCGGCCGGCAGTCGTTACCAACTTCAGCACCTACATCGTCAAAAACACGTATGATGAAATGACCTTTAGGCTCAACTTCTACACCGTAAAGAACGGGCTGCCCGACAAACCCCTACCCCGTGAAAGCATCATCATCACCAGTAAGATCAAAAAGGGTGTGCTAAGTGTAGACCTGGAGGAATACGGGATTGTGGTGGAAGACGACTTCGCCGTTACGCTGGAGTGGATCAAAGACTTCGGTGATTACGGCAGTCTTCTGTTCGCTATGCGGCTCTTCACCGGGCCAACTTGTGTATACCGCTACACCAGTCAGGCAGGGTGGGATGCTTACACCGGGATCATCGGTCCCAGTCCGTGTATGAACGTTACGATTGGGTATAAGTAAGGAGGAGGGGCCTGCTGAACCCGGGGGAGTTGGATGTGTAGGATAAAAAATAGGATTCTTAGGATTAGCAACAGATTCGTTGCCCCCTCTGTGTACCTCTGTGAAACACCTCCCTGCACCTCTGTGGTTAAAAAAGCGGAGATTAGGATGATAGAATGAGAGAATTTTAGAATGAGGCCGGGGGAGTTGGATGTGTAGGATAAAAAATAGGATTCTTAGGATTATAGACGGATCCGTTGCCCCCTTCTGTGAAC
>CALIGP010000106.1 GCA_938021455.1 uncultured Lewinella sp.
TGGGTGAGGAAGTAGAGTACGCCGCAGTCAACAGCCGTTTGCAGCTGGTGCATCATCCGATCCTGCTCTTCGCGCTCGGTGTCGCGGAAGCTGGTGTAGGTCTTGAAAACCGGAAAAGGTGCATCAGCAACCTCCACCAAAGGCAGTCGATTCAGGTAAGCAGCCGGGGCGGTCGACCAGTCAGACATATCCTTTTTTACCCGTTCGGTAAAGGCGGTGTAGTAATCTGCTACTTCCGGATTGTTGGCTATTTTTTGCAGGATGGCTGGTCGCTCGGCAGGGCGCACCCAGATCATAGGGCGTTGCTCTTCCGAAACCTCACTTTGCACCCGCGCGCGCGCCGTAGTGCTCTTAGGTGTTTCCAACTGGGTAGTGCTACAGCTGCTTGTTGTAAACAGTAGTAAGCTGGCTAGTACAGGGTAAACTAAGTTGCTGCATGCAAATGTAGAGCCCTCGGTGCACTTCTCGGCTCGCTTCTCCTTCGTCGAAGCTCGCTCAAAGTTTACTCGGGCACCACGCGTTTTGGGGCTTTCCGTCCGCGCGAAGCGCGGACGGCCCCGATCTCGACAGTCGGTCCCCGAGTAAACCCTGAGCGGACTTTGACCGAAGGGAAAAGAGAGCCGAAGGGTGCGTCGAGGGGCTCTCAAAAACGCGTATAAATTTAATTTACACTGTACCAGTACACCAGAAATGAGGCTTCCTCTTTCCATCAGTCAGCAATTAATCTAAACTTCACGGTTTCACCTTCTTCGGAAGAAGTACCCAGCAGCACGGTATAATCTCCCGTTTCCAGCCCCTTGGTCATATCCAGGCGCGTGAACGCCAGCATCTCGGGCTTGATGGTGAAGGACACCGTTTGGGTCTCCCCGGGCTCCAGCATGATTTTCCGGAAACCCTTCAATTCTTTTTGTGGCCGGGTAACGCTACCAATCTCATCCGTGAGGTAGAGTTGGACAACCTCCTTACCCGCTACACTACCCGTGTTTGTTACTTTGACGCTGGCTGTGACCATGCCGGGTACGGTTAAGGAAGGAGCAGAAATTTTTGCCGCCGAGTATTCAAAGTTTGCATAACTGAGGCCGTGTCCGAAGGGGTAGAGCGGGCCATTTTCCATAAAGAGGTATCCCTTCTTATTGTTGATCCGTTTTCCGCTGTAGTGGAAAGGCAGCTGACCGATGGAGCGTGGCACCGTGCTGGGGCATTTGCCGCTGGGGTTGGCATCTCCGAAGATCATCTTTGCCATTGCCTCGTCGCCAAATTCACTCAGGTCCCAACCATCAAGTATCGCATCAGCGTGTTCGTCGAAGCCATTGATGGAAAGTGTCCTGCGGTGGGTGAATACCACAATGGTCGGCTTACCGAGAGCTTTGACGCGCTGCAGCAATTCATTCTGTGGGCCGACGGGCTCGATTGTGGCCCGGTCGCCCAGGGCGTTGTTAAAAAAGCCCTCCTTGGCCGTGTGCTCGTCTCCGCCGAGAAAGAGGACGTTGACGTCGGCTGTGCGGGCAATGTCCACCAGCTTCTCCAGGCCAGCTTCGGTATTTATATTCACTTCAGGTATGGCCCGTTGTTCGTCGGTAAGTTTAAAGCCCTGCTCCGCAACGAATGCAACATTCGGCGCAATTTTCCGAAACTGTTCGAGGCTAGTCTCCCGTAAAATTGGCCCCAGAAGAGCCACTTTTTTTCCTGCAGTCTTACTGATGGGCAAAGCATTGTTGTCGTTCTTCAGCAGTACGATCGACTCTTCGTCTGCTTCCCGTGCCAGCGCCAGGGAGGAAGCCATCCGGACCCGTCGTTCGGTTTCCCGCACATCTACGTAGGGGTTTTCAAACAGCCCGAGGATCATCTTCGTGCGTAGCACGTGGCCGGCGGAGCGGTCGATATAAGGCATGATCTCCGGCATTTTTTTGGCCAGCCCGGGCAGCAGGGAGTAGGCATCATCAGCGTAGAGGTCAACGTCCATTCCGGCCCGGAGGCCGAGGAGTGCGGCATCTTCGGGTGTTTCGGCAACGCCCATGAAGTAGAAGAGCCGGCCGATATCGTTAGCGTCAGAAACGGTGTACCCTTTAAAGCCCCATTGTTCGCGCAGTACTTCAGTCAGCAGCCAGGGGTTGGCATGGCTGGCCACCCCGTTGAGGTCGCCGTGGCTGGCCATAATGCCGAGGGTCTTGGCTTCCTTCACGGCCGCCTCAAAGGGCGGAAATATCTCATCGATCAGCGTCCGCTCACTGATTTCGATGGCCGCAAAGTTGGTGCCCCCCAGCACCTGCCCGTAGCCCGCAAAGTGCTTCGCGACGGCCCCGATGTGCGTCCCTTTCCCGAGGCCATCATAATTGCCCTGTACGCCGGTGATGGCGGCCACAACGTTCTCCTTCACGAGGTAGGTGTCTTCGCCAAAGGCTTCGCTCATCCGCCCGAAGCGAGGGTCACGCACGACGTCCGCTTCCGGACTGTGGCACATGTGCATACCGCGCAGGCGAGCTTCATTACCGACCACGAGCCATTGCCGGTGTGTCAGCTCCGGGTTGAAGCTGGCGGCGGAGGTGATGGGGCGCCCGAATTTGGTACATCCCTCGGCGTCCACCCCGTTGTAGGACTCGGTAACGAACAGCGCCGGGATGCCGAAACGATTGTTCTCCATGATGTATTTCTGCAGCGCATTATTGCCCTTCGCCGCAGCGACGGGTGTGTTGTGCTCCCCCGGGTTTTTGATGCCCGCAATACCGAGTCGGAGCCGTTCTTTGGTATCCCCTTCCAGACTAAGGTTGCCCGCTTCGTCGATCTTGACGCCCTTATTGGCGTGGAAGATGCGCATTTGCATCACCTTCTCTTCAACGGTCATTTTACTCAGCAGGTCAGCTACCCTCTCATCGATAGAAAGTTGAGCGTTTTGGTAGGGCTGTTGGGCACAGGCAGAAAGCGTGAAAAAAAGGAGGAGAAGTGGAAGGTAGTGTCTCATGATTTGTCTGTACCGCCGACTTCAACCGGCGTGTGTGTAGTGCCGACTTCAGTCGGCACACTAAAAATATTCTGTGCGTTCCGCCGACTGAAGTCAGCGGTACAAGCGTCCCTAGCGGAAGGAAAATCCATCAAAACGTAGGTCTCCTCCCTCCAGCCGCACGAACTCGAAGAATAAGTCCTCCTCGTCCGCCAGGCCACTCAGGGACAGCTCGACGAAGCCGAAGCCGTACCCCTTGTTGAGCGGTTCGAGGGTAAATTCCGCATTACCCACCATTGGTCCATCCTGTTCCTTCCGGGTCGCCGCGACACGGAAGCGGCCGCCCTGGGCGGAGCCGACCTTTAGGCGCAGGCTTTTTTTGCCGTTTAGCGCCTTGATTTTAGGGAAGTGTAGGCGACCGGTTTTTCCGGTCAGCACCATCCGGAAGCCGGTTTCATCATCCTGTTCTTTGCGCATTCCTTCCACGGCGAAGTACTCTTCGGCGGGGATGACGCCGACGTTGGCCGGGTGCCAGCCGACACCCACACCATCCACGCGGATGTTGGCCATCGTGCCATCGTCTTTGTAATGCACGTAACTGATGAAGGCGTCGCGAAACCAACGGTTCCCGGTTTGACTGATGTCACAGTAGGTGTAATACCACTGGCCGTGCCACTCGAAGAAGTTGCCGTGGCGGCCCTGTTTGTAGCCGTTGGGCCAGGTCGGGGTGTCGTAGCCGGGGGCGAAGCTGTCGTCGTCCAGGATGCAGCCCTGGTATTCGTACGGGCCGTAGAGGTCGTCGGCCATGGCGTAGAAACAACCCCAGCTGAGGTAGTATTTGCGGCTGCGTTTGTGGAGGTAGACTTTGTCGTCGGTTTTGCCGGCACCGTAGGGGCCGACGTTGCGGTCGATGTCGATCTTTCGAGGTGTTTCGGCCAGGCTCATCATGTCGTCGCCAAGGCGGGCGATGTAGTAGTCCCACACGCCGAAGACGATCCAGTGTGCGCCGTTTTCCTCGAAGATAGCCATATCGTATTCGTCGGTCGGTGTCAGGTCTTCGGTTAGCAGGGGCTTGCCGAGCTTATCCGTCCACGGGCCGACGGGGGTAGGGCCTTCTACCACACCGGCTTGCTGATTGCCTTCGGAGAAATACCAGTAGTACTTGCCGTTTTTGTAGCCAACGTCGGTGGCCCAGCAACGGGTGAAGTCGGGGTCGCCGATGTAGGTGTCTTCCGGTTGCAGGACGCTGCGCTTCGTCCAGTTTACGAGGTCGGGGCTCGACCAGATCCACCAGTCTTCCATCGTGAATTTGCGGTTGTCGGCGCTCTTGTCGTGGCTGGCGTAGACGTAGGCCGTATCGTTGAAAATGTGAATGTGCGGGTCGTTCAGGCCCTGGTTGGGGACGATGGGGTTTTGGGCGTGCAGAATATTCACACTTAGAATTAGTAGGAGAATCATCACTCGGCGGACGAGCGAAACTCCTGCGTCGTAACGCTCGGCCGACGAGTTCAGCTCGTCGGCCGAGTATTGCGCAGCTTTGCTCGTCCGCCGAGCGGGGGAAGTATTCTGTTTCATCATCAATCTTTTTCGGGCGCGGACGCAGGTGCAAGGGTAGGTTCCTGAAAAGCAATGATCCGTACCGGCCCCTTCAGCCCCGAAGGGAATAACTCATCGTCTGCATCATAAAAATCCGCCGTAGTGAAAGTCGTTCTTGGGCCGGGTGGCACCGGCTCGTTGTTGACGTACCAGGCTGGCATTTTCTTCTTGGGGTGACTACTGGCCATCTCGTAACCACCGTCCTGCTTCGGGAAGCGCTCTTCGCCGATGAGGCGGTTGCTCCAGAGGTTGGTTACTTCGATCTCCAGCTGATTCACTCCTGGTTTAATCGCATCCCGGAGCTCCACCCGGAAGGGCTTCATCCACAGCACACCAAGATCTTTGCCGTTAAGGCGCACTTTGGCAATATTGTCTACTTCG
Organism: uncultured Lewinella sp.; assembly: GCA_938021455.1. GTDB lineage: Bacteria > Bacteroidota > Bacteroidia > Chitinophagales > Saprospiraceae > Neolewinella. The sequence goes on from CALIGP010000106.1 coordinate 4,916, forward strand.
CCTAAGTCCAGCAGGTGAGCAGAGCCAATTTGCGGTGCGTGATGGAAGGTAGTGCGGTAGGTCGCCGTACCGGAGTAGTAGTTGACGCGCTCGTCGGGGTGGTCTTTCCAGTCCGTGAGTTCCTGAAAGGTCAACTCGCCGGCAAAGCCATTTTCTTCCTGGAAGGTGACCTGCCAGGGGCCGGAGATTTCTTCAGAATCTCCTATATCTCCCGTCCTGAGGAATGTCGTTTCTCCATTATTTAGCTTGATCTTATATTCAGCATTTTTGGTCACTTTGGCTCCCGTTCGCCCGGTCTTGAGGTTTCGTCCAAAAGATAGAATGCCCGGAATGACTTCCTGCTCGGGGCTGATGACTGGCCCGTCAACGGGTGGCGCGCGGAATACCAGGAACACCGATTCTTCAGCGGCCAGGTCCATGCGGATATCCGTCGTTTCTTCGTTTATCCGGTAGCGGGCTACGCTGCTGATCTTACCGGTCAGGGGGTTCCAACGCTCCGGTTGCTTACCACTTATGCGGGCTGTCAATCTATAACTTACGGCGGTTGTGTCGGCATTGACGAAGAAGTAGATGTCCGTATCTCCGACCCGACGGTGCTCGTAAATAAGGCTGTCCGTGGTAGCCAGTTTTAGGTCAGGCACAAGATTCCGGGTAGCCATCAGGGCTTCCCAGTTACGGGCGGGTTGGAGGCGTTGGCCGAGGCGCTCGGCGAGTTGTCGGAACTCGGAGTAGTCTTCCTCGCTGTGCCCGTAGCCAGCCAGTTTGGTAGGTGCTTCCCCGACCACCGTGACGCCAGCTTCCGCGATCTCCACCAGCCGCCGCAGCGTCGGCAAACTGAGATGGTCACAGTTCTTCAGTGCGAGCAATGGATAGCGGCCGCCTTCGGGCAGGCGAATGGTTCCGTCGGCCAGTGTAGCACGGTTGATCAGCACGTCGGCGTTGACGTTGTCATAGTTCAACCACTTAGGCAACGGCGGATCGAAATCTTTTGACTTGTAGCGGGAGTTCGGCTTGCCGTCGCCGACGAAGATCATCAGGTCGGCCACGGGGTGCCCCTGGCGGAGGAGGTAAGAGCCCCGGGCGATGTAGCGGAACCAATCCTTGCCGGCGTTGTACCACCAGGTCTGGGTCCGGTCAAAGTGGAAGCCCCAGCGATTCATCGTCATACCGGGCGTCACGTTGGGATTGGCCTGGTGGGCGAAACGGTGGAACATAAACTCGTTGATGCCACGCGCCCAGGCTTTGTCTCCGCTAACCTTGGCCATAGCCGGGCTACCCCTCCAGTTGATCTCCGGGCGGCTGGTGAAGGACTCGGCCGACACCACCGGCTTACCGTAGATATGGGCCGCACTAACGGCTGGTTCTACCATGTTGAATTCCCGGTTCATCCAGAATTCCCCCATCGGAATGTCCGTCGTACCGCCGACGTCGAGGTCGTTCAGTGGGCCGAAGCCGTAGTTCTCTACGTAGGTTTTGAGCCCATCGGCATGGCAGAGTTCGGTGAAATACTGATAGTAGTTTTCTGTAATGAGGTCGGTAATGACTTCCCGAAAGTCTGACAAGACGGCAGCGGAGACACTTTGCCGTTCAACTTGCTCTGCACCTGCGTCCGCGCCCATAAAACGCCCCGCTACCAGCGGCAGGAAAGGGATCAGGTCATAGCCCTTACGAGCTTTGAAAATATCGTCAAAGCCAGTGGTCCAGTTTTGCCCACCCGCCTCATAGCTATCGATTTCGATGTATTGCAATGCATTTGGCCCGGCAGCACCGGCTTCATCAACAACGCGTCGGATGAAGGCGTCATAGTGAACCTTGAAGGCTGGCCGACTTAGCTTATCAACCTCCAGTCCTCTGCCCTCCCAGCTCGCCGGGTTATTAAACGCTCCGGTGGATGTTTGGCCGAAGCGCAGGACTGTCCAGTCGCCAGTCGGGAAGTCGTAGGCGAGCAGGCCGGTGGCATCCATGTACTCCGTAAGGTTCAGTACAGTTTCCGGGTCAATCGGTGAATGGCCCTGAGGCATACTGATGTTGTTCAGGCCACCGTCTAAGGGGCGGAAGCGGGCCATAGCGGTGCGGCCCAAGGTGTTGCGAATCAAGGGAGCATTGCGTAAGGTGGCTTCCCGAAGGTTGATCGCCTGATTGAATTGCAGGCGAAAATACCGGGCGGTTACCGGCTCGAAACTATCGCCCACCACCCATTCCTCTTTCCCCGTACGGCCTTTGAGCAGCTCCCGCACATCAGTGAAGTTGCGTCCGTCGTCAGAACGTTGAAGCATTACCGTACCATGGCGGTCGGTAAAGGTGGCCGAGGCAGAACGAATGGTTTTGGGTTTTGGGTAGGTGAATTGTAACCAGGGAGTAGGGCCTCCTTTTCTTCCGAGCTGGGCTTCGGCGTCGATCTTTCCATCTGCTACCAGCGCTACATCAAATGCCGGATCAGAAGCGGTAATGCTTGCTGGCCATTCAGCGTCATCGACTTCGCCTGGTGTGGCGGGGTAGGCAATAACGGCAATGTCTTCGTAGTACCCTTCGCGGGTGGTGGGCTGCACCAGCTTTACGCTCTTTCCTCCTTTCCTCCCTTTTTCCTTCACTACAGTCTCGCTCCAGACGACCATCTTCATCGACTGCTCCGGTTTCACCCACGGCCCGCCGCTACTGCTCCATCCGTCGCAGTTATGGACGCCGAAACTCAGGCCCAGTCGCTCCGATTCCGCCGCCGCGTGGGCAATCATCTCGTGGTGACGATCGGAGTTGTAGACCACATCGCCCACGGGAATGCCCTGACTGACGTTGAACAACAGCAGACCGCCGATGCCGACTTCCGCCATCGACTCCAAATCTTTAGTCAATCCCTCCTTACTCATATTACCACTCATGGCATGAAACCAGGTGCAGGGTTTAGTTTCGTCTGGCGGAGTAAAGAAGTTGGCTTCTAATTCCTTCGCAGTGGGGACGGTGATGGTAGCAACGGACTCCTCCTGAACAGCACTACTTTCACAGGCGAACAATCCCGAAAGGACGGTAAGTAAAACAACCGAAATGGAGTGTCTCATGTGAAATAAGTTGAGGTTGACAATGAGCTATCTGATGATGATCTTGCTTACTTTCTTACCCTCCTGGCTGGCTAACTGAATGATGTAGGTGCCTGGCTTCAGCTCATTCAAGTTAAGACTGGTGTCAAGGATCTTTCCGGCGCGGAGCAACTGACCCTGCAGATTGAAAACGGAGAAGTGCTGGCCAAGCTTGGCGGAAGGAATATTGAGCACGCCCGTAGTCGGGTTCGGAAAAACGTGTAGTGGTAAGGTGCTTATGCCCGGGTCATCCGTTGAAGTTGTGCCACCACTAAGTTGGTAGGTGTTTACGCGTAGTGGCTGGGCGTCGCCTGAGCCTTCTTCCATCAGGTAGATGTAGAGCTTATCACCACGCAGCACACCGTTAAAATGGCGGAATTCCGGCCCGGTGGTTTCTTGTAGAATA
>CALIGP010000107.1 GCA_938021455.1 uncultured Lewinella sp.
TCTACGTCTATTTCGTATGGATAAGTAATGAGGAAATCCATCGCATCTTTAACGGGGAAATCTTCAAAAACGATGCGGTATAACATCTCTGTAATCGGGACTCTAAGGCGCATGCCCCGTGCCAAATTACGGGTAATCATCAGCGTTCGCACACCTTCAGCGAGTTCTTGACTGGTGGAGCGGACTTCCTCCAGTTTTTCCCCACAGCCGATGCGGTAGCCAAAGGTGTAGTTACGGCTTTTGCTGGAAGTCGCCGTGGCAATCAGATCTCCAATTCCCGCTGTCCCCAAAAAGGCTTTGTTACTGCTGCCCAGGGCGCGGCCAAAGTGGATCATCTCGTGAAGGCCGCGGGTAATGAGCATCGACTGGATGTTTTTGCCCAAACCATGACCCTTCAGGATGCCAGAACCCAAAGCAACTACGTTTTTGAGGACGCCGGCCAGCTCCGCACCCAGTAAATCATGGGTGTGAAAAACGTGTAGTTGTTGAGAACTCAGGACGGCATCTGCCCGCTGAATGACCTCGTCGAATTTACTGGCGATAACGGAGGCAGAGGGTTGGCCGTCTAGCAGTTCGCGCGCCAGGTTGGGCCCGGTTAGAGCGCCTACTCTTACGACGACACTTTCTTCGAGGATAACTTCGGTCATCGTCTGTACCTGACGGCGTTCGATCCCGGTTTTGGGAATATCTTCCAGCACTACGTCGCCGATGTCAAAGCCTTTTGTGCCATGAATCAATACGTGGCCGGGCGTCAGATAATCCGTCACGGAGCGCATCATTTCCCGGAAGTTATTGGAAGGGACAATGGGCAAGATGAGTTGACAACGATCCGCCAATTGCTCAAAGTCGTTGATGACCGTCACCCGATCGTGCAGCGGAACCCCGAAGCGAAAGCGATCCTTTTTGAGCTGTTCTACCAGCTCCGGACTACGGCTATATACCAGCACATCCGTATTGAGCGCCAATAGATTTGCCATGGCCGTTCCGAAGGAGCCGGCGCCGATGATCCCTACCGTTTCTGTTTGGGGCATGCGTCTATTGGTAATTTTTCGGCCCTAAGGTACGGCGCTGGGTTGGAACGACTTTTAGATAAGATTATCAGCTCGCTGGCTTGTTTTTGGCGGCTATACACTATCTCCCGAAAAGCTGATCGTTCTGGACTCCAATGTTCTCAAAAACGCTTCATTGCACCTGCGGCCGCGCCCAGCTAAGTATGGATTTGGGCGCGGACGCAGGTGCAAGGTGATGTTTGAAAGCAAAGACGTTTCCTCCTGTCATCAAAAGAACGGACTATATGGCTACTCTTGTACCTGTCAAGACAAGGGTGTATATTTGACACAGTAAATACCATGTCAATGACACACACTTTATTTTCATCATTACTTTTCATCGCCATTTATATGGCTGCTAATGGCTCTGCTAACGCCCAATCTTTTGTGATGACCCAAATTGGGGCAGATCGATTTTTGGATGATGCCTCTGACTTAGATTATGGCCCCGACGATTACCTCTGGGTCAGTGAGCGGGATCTTGGCCAACTGGTTCGAATTGACCCCGAAACTGGCGCCCGGGATAATCTGATCAAAATTTCTGCAGTTTACTCCGAAGGCCGGCAGACGGGATTGCTTGGTTTTACTTTTCACCCGGATTTTGCCGGAGGAATGCCCTACGTGTACCTTTCTTATACCTTCCGGCCGGGAGCCGACCTTTACCAAAGAATTGTCCGTTACACCTTTGACGAAGATGGCACGAATGGTTTTCTGCTGGATCCATTAACCTTGATTGATAGCCTGCCCGCCAGTAATGATCACAATTCAGGCCGTCTAATTTTCGGCCCCGACGGTAAGCTCTTTTACACCATCGGTGACCAGGGGGGCAACCAGGGGCGGAACTACTGCAATCAAATTCTTTCTCAGGTATTGCCCACTCAAATGGAGGTGGACGCTCGAAATTGGGCTCATTATCCGGGCAAAGTACTTCGCATTAATACCGATGGTTCTATCCCGGATGATAACCCGGTAATCAACGGTGTGCGAAGCCACGTCTATTCCTACGGCCATCGTAATGCTCAGGGCCTGCTCTTTGGAAGTAACGGGTTGCTCTACTCTTCTGAGCATGGCCCCGATACGGATGATGAGCTAAATGTCATTTCTGGTGGAATGAATTATGGTTGGCCACGGGTCGTCGGCTTTCAGGACGATCAGGCCTATGACTACTGTGACTGGTCCACTGCTACCGATTGTGCTACACTCACCTACGATAAATTTTCCTGCCCCGACGGAGCTACCTTCCTGGAAGAAAATACCCTGACTGACACTAACTACCGGGACCCACTCTTCGCCATGTTCGCCGTTGCTGACGACTACGACTACAACGACCCTCGTTGCAGTGACTCCTGGATGTGCCGCCCCAACGTAGCCCCCTCCAGCCTCGGCATCTATGAAGGCGACGGAATACCCGGATGGGACAACTCCTTACTGGTCACCAGCCTGAAGCGAGGCCGCGTGTATCGTCTGCAGCTGGACGAGTCTGGCGCTCGTATAGTGGGGGATACCACGCAGCATTTTTACACGAGCAATCGCTACCGAGACATTGCTGCTGGTCCTGACGGGAAATCTTTCTACATTATTACGGACCCATCCGGGAACACCTCCGATGCATCCGGAGTCAATCGCAGTAGTGGCCTGGCCAACCCAGGCACCATCCTGAAGTTTAGCCTTGATGAATCTACCAGTACCAATGTCGTTGGAGCAGAAACTTCTCTTCGGGTATGGCCCAACCCGGCTACGGATGAGCTATACGTTGAGCTGGATGCCGCAGTTACTGCCAGCTCCCGTGCGGAGCTGATTAACGTTAAAGGACAGGTTATTTCGCTGCGGCAAAACCTGGCTGCGGGTGTTAACCAGCTTCCCCTCGGATCTTTGCCCGCTGGCGTATATACGCTGAAGGTATTTGTTGATGGTGGCTTTATGGTTAGGCGGGTAGTGGTGCGATAGTGTTTGAGGAATGAAGTACCGTACCACGATAACGAGCTTAAGGTGATACTAACTTCATTCCTGGGCCACTTGGCAGGCCTTTCGGTGTAAATGTGTAAAACCCTGTGGAAATCGTCGGGAAAACTAGCCGGATCAAAATACCAACAAAAGGCATAAGCCAATTACCTTCGCCTTTCTATGCGTTTACGCCAACTCGAAATAAAGGGCTTCAAGAGCTTTGCCAACCAAACGGTCATCAATTTTGATGAAGACGTTATTGGAATCGTGGGCCCCAATGGATCCGGTAAATCCAATATCGTGGATGCTATCCGTTGGGTACTGGGTGAACAGAAGGGCCGGGAGTTGCGGCTGGACAAGATGAGTTCCGTCATCTTCAACGGCACGAAGAAGAAGAAAGCGGGTAACTTGGCGAGTGTCAGCCTGACCTTCGACAACGACAAAGGCTTGCTGCCTACGGAGTATGGCTCGGTGACGATCACCCGGATGCTCTACCGAAGTGGAGACTCCGAATATCGTCTCAATGGGGTACAATGCCGTTTAAAGGACATCACTAGCCTGCTGCTGGACACTGGTATCGGCTCCAACTCCTACGCCATCATTGCCCTGGGCATGGTGGATGACATCCTGGCCGATAAGGATAATAGCCGTCGGAAAATGTTTGAGCAGGCGGCTGGTGTGAGCAAATACAAGGCCCGCAAGCGAGAGACACTCAACAAGCTGAAAAGTACCGAAGGTGATCTGGACCGGATCGAAGATTTGCTACACGAGATTAATAACAACCTCGTTAGTTTGGAGAAGCAGGCCAAGCGTGCTCGTCGGTATCTGGAACTAAAAGAACAGTATAAAGGCCTGAGTCTGCAATTAACGCAGGTAAAAGTCTCTGCACTACGTGCAGACTACGGCAAGCTCAAAAGCGAGATTACGACCGCCGAAGACCAGTACCGGAACGTAGACGTAAAGATTCGCCAGCTGGAAGCTACCCTGGAGGAAGAGCGTAAGAAGCACGTAGATAAAGAGAAGCTACTCGGCGAGCGTCAGAAGAAACTCAACGAGCTGGTGAATGAACTCCGTGGGCTGGAGAATGAAAAGCAAATGTTGGCGCAGCGAAAAACGTTCGTACGCCGGCAAACGGAAAAACTGCAGCAAGATATTGCTACGGCTACTGGCCAGCTGACGGACTACACCGGACAGATTGACCGGATGGTAGCCCAGATCGAGGAAGAGAAAGTGAAGGAAACCGATCGGCAGACTTCGCTCTCCGCCGCTGAAGAAGCGTTGAAGGAAATCCGCAGCGGGCATGAATCCATCAAAGGACGACTGGAAGAAGGACTAAAGCAACAGCAAGCTGAAGAGCGTAAGATCTTTGAGCTGGAAAAAAACCGGGCCATCAATGGTAATAAGGTAGAAAATTTCCGCTTTCAGATCGAAAGAAACGCAGGGGAGATGGACGATCGCCGCGGTGAAAAAGACAGCCTGGAGGCTTCTCTCAAAGAGCTGGAGGCCGAGGAGGAAAAAGAATTGCTAGCCCTGGAAAAACTGGAGCAGTCGGAGACGGAACGTCGTGAAGCTCTTGAAGAGGTTACCGAAGCCGTTGAAAAATTGCAGAACGATCAGAGTAAGATCAACCGCGGACTGGACGCCCGCCGCAATGAATACAAGCTCACGAAGAGCATGATCGATAGCCTGGAGGGTTTTCCAGAATCTATCCGTTTCCTGAGCCAGAGTAAGCAGTGGAAAGAAGATCCTCAACTGCTGTCAGATCTGGTGTTGGTGGATCAGGACTATCGTGTCGCCATCGAGAATTACCTGGAAGGGGTGCTGAACTACTACGTCGTAGCGGATGCCAGCGAAGCAAGGGAAGCGATCTCCCTGTTGAGCAAAAGTCAGAAAGGAAAAGCGAACTTCTTCCTGCTGGATGCCATACCCAAATATCAGGGCGGGGTGGCGCTGCTCCCCGGTGGAACCCGCCCGGCAACGGATGTGGTGAAAGTAGACAAAGTCTTCCAGCCACTATTAGATCACCTGCTTCATAATGTGTTGGTGACGGAAGAAGACAAGCTCCCGGAGCAACCCGCTGAAGGGCTGACGGTCCTGACTCGCAGCGGTCGTTTCATCCGCCGCCCTTTCTCAGTCAGTGGAGGTTCCGTAGGCTTGTTCGAAGGAAAGAAAATTGGCCGAAAGAAGAACCTCGAGGTGCTGGAGAAAGCCATTACTGCAGCCGAAGAGCAGGCCCGTTCCATTGAGAAGGAACTCTACAGAGAACGCAATAAGCTCAATGAACTGCGGCAGCGCCGCGTCGATAAAGACATCCAGGAAAAACAGCGGGAGCTTAGTCGTTTGCAGCAGAAACGTGCTGCGTTGAAGGCTCGGGTCGAAAGCTTCACGAATTACTTCACGGAAACGGAGGGTAAAAATGAAGCACTGGATAAGCAGGTGAAGGAAATCGTTAAGGCCAACTCTCTCATTGAGCGTGACCTGGAAAATGCCTCTGCCGCCGTAGAATCTCTGCGAGAACAGCTGGCGGGTACCGACGGTAATTACCGACAGTTGAGCGAACAGTTGAGTGCCGCCAGTGCTGCATATAACGAAGAGAACATCAACTTCATCCGGCAGCAGAACATGGTGCAAACCTTGGAACAGGAGGTTGCTTTCCGCCGTAACCGGCTCAAAGAGCTGGCTGATTTGGACAGCACGAACAAAGACCAGTTGGAAAAACTGGCTAAGGAAAGCCTCCAATTTGAGGAGCAGGAAAAGCTACAGGCGAAGAACCTGGAGACGATGTACGCTGACCGCACCGCCTACCAGGAAACCCTCAATACTGCCGAGTCAGATTATTTCACGGCTCGCACCACCATCAACGCTATGGAGGACGAGCTGCGGCGGGAAAACCGCCGCCGGCAGGACGGGCAGATTCTCGTCAACCAACTGAAGGAGAAGTTCACCGATATCAAGTTTAAGATCAACGGTCTGGCGGAACGCCTGAAGATCGAATTCAATATTGGCCTCGAAGAACTGGGCCAAATGGAAATCGAAGGCTGGGTTGGCGCCGTTGGTGACCTGGAGATGAAGGTCGACCGGCTTCGTGGACGCATCGGCAACTACGGTGAAATCAACCCGATGGCCGTAGAAGCTTACGACGAGATGAAGGAACGCCACGATACCATCACCAAGCAACGGGATGACATCGTGGAAGCCAAGGATACGCTGATCAAAACGATCAAGGAGAT
>CALIGP010000108.1 GCA_938021455.1 uncultured Lewinella sp.
TGGAGATTTGGTGATCGACCTGGAGCAAATTGTCGTCCTTCGGGGGGAAGAAAGGATTGAACTGGCTAAAAAAGAGTTTGACCTGCTTACGCTCTTGGCCTCTAAACCGGGTAAGGTCTTTAGTCGGGACGAGATCTTCAACCGCGTCTGGGGTACTGACGTTATTGTTGGTAACCGGACCATCGACGTACACATCCGAAAACTCCGGGAAAAATTGGGCGATCATTACATTAAAACCATCAAGGGGATTGGTTATAAATTCGTTTTTTAGTGCTTAAGAATAGTACCCCAAGGCAGATTGCGGTCCGGGCAGCTGGTGTTATCAGCTTCGCCATGGTCGTGTCTATTTTCGTATTGTGGCTACTTTTTCCTCTTGCTTTCGAGTGGTGGGTAGCCCCCATCATCGTTCTCGTTTCTTTCGGGGTCAGCTACGCCGTCGTTTTGGCCTATCTCGACTTTTATATCTACCGGAAAATTAAGCTGATCTATAAAACGATCCATAACCAAAAGGTCAATTCAGACATTAAAAGAGATGGGGTCGATATTGATCAACCCATCATTGAAGAGGTAGAGCAGGAAGTAGAGGAGTGGGCTGAGCAGCAACAGCGGCAACTGCGGGACTACGAACGCTTCGCCGAATATCGGCGGCGTTACGTAGGAGATATCAGCCATGAGTTGAAAACGCCTATTTTCAATATCCAAGGCTATTTACATACCATTCTGGATGATGACAGCGTGCTGGATGATAAAAAGTTTACCCTCAAATTCCTAGGGAAGGCAGCCAAAAACGTAGAAAGACTACAAACCATCGTAGAAGACTTAGGTGCCATCAGCCGTTTGGAAAGTGGTGAGCTTATTCTTGACCTCGAAACCTTCGACATCAAAGACCTGGCCACGGAGGTGATCGAAGAGCTTGACCTCAAAAGCCGGGAAGCGGGCGTAACCCTAAGCCTTAAGCCAGGTGCTGATACCGGATTTTTAGTGAGTGCAGATCGGGAAAGTGTTCGCCAGGTATTGATCAACCTGGTAACCAACTCCGTGAAATATGGTAATGACGGAGGGGAAACCCGACTCGGCTTTTACGATATGGACTCTTTTATCCTGTGCGAAGTCGCCGATAATGGTATCGGTATCCCGGAAAAACATCTTCCCCATGTCTTCGATCGTTTCTACCGGGTAGACAAAAGTCGAAGCCGGGAAAAAGGAGGGTCAGGTCTCGGTCTCTCGATCGTTAAGCACATCATGGAAGCGCACCAGCAAACGATTAACGTCCGGTCTTCTCCTGGCCTGGGGAGCACTTTCGGCATTACCTTGGGTAAGGCTTAGCGCTATTATGTATAAGGAAGCGTAGCGTTTTTATAGACCAGTTTAGGAGGTGGGCGCGGGACCGCAGGTGCAATGGAATGTTAACGGAGCAAAAAAAGGCTCGTTAGCTTTCAAATAGCGCGGAAAACCCTATCTTTGCACTCCATTTTAAAAATAGCTCCATTTAATGCTAATCATCAACGTCCGAGAAGGAGAAAACATTGACCGCGCACTCAAGCGGTACAAGCGTAAGTCCATCAACACCCGCGTAATCCGCGAACTGCGTAACCGCCGGGAATTCACCAAGCCGAGCGTAAAGCGCCGGAAGGAGAAGCTCAAAGCAGCTTACCGCTTGGATAAGTACGGCGAACGCTAGTACGAATCATTAAAAAATCATAGCGGGCTTCAGGAGGAGTTCGCGCACCGCAGAAGCGGCTACGGGGATGGTTTATCCACTCGTAGCCGCTTTTGTATTTGAGAGTGGGAGGGCTGCTTCGCAGCTAAAGGTTAACCACAGATTTACACGGAGGTTTTTGGAGGGGCTGCTTCGCAGCTTGAAAGTTAACCACGGATTTTCACAGATTCAGCGCACAGAATATTTTGACGGAACGGACGGAGAATCCAAGTACTTCCAACGTGCGGCAGCCCAAAGAACCAAAAGACCAAAGAACCAAAAGACCAAAGAACCAAAATGTTACCCTCTCACTACCTCTAACATGCGGCAGCCTACCCGACTACTTTCTCCGGCATCCCCACAACATTGAGCTGAAAAATATCCGGCCTCGCATAATGCCCCGTCACGTCGAAGTCCAGTTGGGCCCTAACGATGTCTTCCAGATCTAGCTCTGCCACCAAGGCACCTTCCTGGCCGAAGAGCGGGCCAGCTAAAATTTCCCCCAGCGGAGAGATGATTACACTGCCACCCGGGCACATCTCTTCCGGCTCTGACTCTACCAAAGACCGGTATCTGGCCGGAAGCATCGACTTAGTGAAGTATTGATTACTGCCCAGCACAAAGCAGCGCCCTTCCAACGCAATATGCCGTAGAGTAGAAGTCCACACTTCCCGGCTATCTGCCGTAGGAGCAAGGTAAATCTGTACGCCGGATTGGTACATAGCCATCCGGGCCATTGGCATATAATTTTCCCAGCAGATGAGTCCGCCTAGGCGGCCAATTTTAGTGTCGCAGCTCACGAGTGACTCCCCACCAGCCTCCGCCCAAATCAGCCGCTCCGTGCCCGTAGGCTTGATCTTACGGTGAACAGCCAGTAGACCATCGGTAGGCGATAGATAGAACATGGAGCAATACAAACTGCCTCCCCGACGCTCCGTGGCCCCCATCACAATATAAAGCCCGTTATCACGTGCCATAGCCTCCAGGCGACTTCTGTCTGCTGACTCGATATCAATGCTATTAGAATGGTACTCTGCGTACAATTCCCGCCCCGCATCACTACGACTACCAATGACGGCCCCGAAGTCAAAACCTCTCGGGTAACCAGGAATGAAGGACTCTGGAAATAGTAATAGCTTGCATCCTTCAGCAGCGTAACTAGCCGCTAACTCCTCCGCTTTGCGTAAGCAAGCTTCCTTATCGAAAAAGACAGCACTTTGTTGGAGAACGGCGACTTTGACTTTCATGGTAAGGAGAGAGGATAGGAAAAAACTTATAGATAAGCTGGAAACTTTGCGATGTAATCGGGAGTAGCGTCGGCTAGTAAAGTCTCCCCAATGCGGTAGCCCATAAAGACAAACGAACTAAAAGAGCAAACAGTCTACTCCACCAACTCCCCCTCCGGAACCTCCTCCCGATACTTAGAAAACATCTTCTCCAACACCCGCATCTTGATGGGGCGGGGGAATAGTTTGCCAAGGAAGGCCATTAGCTTAACCAGGAAGCCAGGGCGAATGACGGATTTACCCTTTAGCATTCCGCGGATGGCTTCGGGGGCGAAGTCTTCGGGCATGGTGACCGCAATTTTGGCCAGGGTACCCATGGCTTTTACCCGCTTAAGGCCATCCTCGTTGGTAATGGTTGGGCCGGGGCAAAGTACCGACACGGATATGTCGTAATATTTGAACTCCTCCCGCAGGGCGAGAGAGTAATTGTAGACAAAGGCCTTTGTGCCAGTGTACACGGATTTATAGGGAAGGGGAAGGGTCGCTTCCACGCTACTCATGTTCAATACGCCTCCTTTCGTCCTTTTCAGGATGGGGAGTAGGGCGTAGGTCAGATCCACCATCACCTGATTATTGATTTGCATCATTGTCCGGTATTCCGGCCAGGGAGTGTGCTCAAACAACCCGCCGCGACCAAAGCCGGCGTTATTGATCAGGTACTTAGGGCGAATGTTGCCGTTTTCGAGCCAGTCTGTTACTTCGGCCACCGCTCCTTCTTTAACGAGGTTTATGCCCAGGGTGGCAAAAACGGCTTCTGGGAGAGCAGCGAGTTCGGTCTCGATGTGCTTAAGGTCTTCATTCGGAAGGGCAATAATGGCGACTGCGAGATTATTTCGCAGGCACTCCAGGGCAAGCGCGCGGCCAATACCGTGGCTGCCGCCGGTTACCAGTACCCATTCTCTTTGGGCACGGTCTGCTATTTTCGTCATTTGCTGGCTGGTTAAAGAGGCAAAGGTAACTCGTGGCTTGCTTTTGTTCTCGTGTAATAGAAACATTGCTTCTACACCTTCCTTTGCACCCGCGTCTGCGCCCTGCAAACGGCTCTGAAAGCGAAAATTCGCCGTTTCTTCGCCGGAATCATGGACAGACATTCATAAAAGCATACCTTAGCCCGCCGAAAAGCAGATCAACGCAAGAATATGCCTTACAGTACGATAACCGGAATCGGCCACTACGTGCCGAAAAATGTGGTAACCAACCAGGACCTCACCAAAGTGATGGAAACCAGCGATGAGTGGATTCGCGAGAGGACTGGTATCGAGGAACGCCGCTATATTACCGCAGGAGAAGAGACCACCACTACGCTGGCTCTGGAGGCCAGCCGAAAAGCCATTGCCGATGCTGGCATTGAGGCTAACGATATTGACTTCATCGTTTTTGCTACCCTTAGCCCCGATTACTACTTCCCCGGTGCTGGTGTACTGTTACAGCGTGAGCTTGGTATTTCAAAGACGGAAATTGCCGCTCTCGACATTCGCGCACAGTGTTCTGGTTTCGTGTATGCCCTGACGACGGCTGACCAGTACATAAAGTCAGGTATGTACAAGAAAATCCTCGTCGTTGGGGCCGAAGTACACTCCGTAGGTCTAGACTTCTCTACTCGTGGTCGTAACGTATCCGTCATCTTTGGTGATGGGGCCGGTGCGGTAATCGTGGAAGCAACCGAAGACAAAGACAAGGCCGTTCTGGCCACTAGCATGCACTCCGACGGCACCTACGCTGAAAAGCTAAGCTATATGTACCCCGGTTCTCACGGTGGGTACTTCCTGGAGAAATATGCTATTGAAGGCTTTGATGTTGATTACTCGGTGAAAACCAATGAGTTGGGCTACGGCCACTATTTCTTTAACCAGGACATGATTGACAATCACCGTATTTTTCCTCATATGGAAGGTCAGGCGGTCTTCAAGATGGCCGTTCGGAAGTTCCCGGAAGTTATCATGGAGACACTCGCTAAGGCAGGCCTGGGTGTTGAAGATCTCAACATGCTGATTCCTCACCAGGCGAACCTGCGGATTAACCAGTTCGTGGCTAAAACCATGCGTTTGGGCCCGGATCAGGTCTACAACAACATCATGCGCTACGGTAATACGACGGCTGCATCCATCCCGATTGCGCTCTCTGAGGCACGGGACGAAGGGAAAGTTAAGAAGGGCGATAATGTCGTTCTCGCTGCCTTCGGTGCGGGCTTTACCTGGGGCGCGGTGGTGCTGAAGTGGGGACGGGATTAGAAGACCCTCCCGAGAATTAAGGGCTGAACAAAAAGAGTGCCCCCAAATACATTGCGTGTTTGGGGGCATTTTTTTGCCTGATGCCCTACGATCAGATCATTAGGTTTGCTTACGCTTTCAGGCCCAATTGTACTTTCCGAAGGCTATGCTGAAGCGTTAAAAGAGATCAGAAAAAAGACTTTAACTAATTATTTAGTTGCAAAACTAATCTCTTAGGTATATATTTGTGCCTAACAACTAAAGAATTAGTTAAAGATGCAAAAACTAGCCGCTCGCGAAGAGCAAATCATGTTGATCCTATGGCGCCTTGAAAAAGCCTTCGTCAAGGAGATCGTCGAGAAGTTCCCGGAACCAAAGCCTCACTATAACTCTATCTCTACCCTAGTACGAATCCTGGAAGAGAAGGGCTTTATTGGTCATACCGCTTTTGGGCGTACCCATCAGTATCATCCTTTGATCAGTCAGGAGGAATACACCAATCAGGAAGTGGAAGATGTGGTGGACAAGTACTTCGAGAACTCTTTTCAGAAGATGATTTCCCATTTCGCCAAAGAAGAAAAAGTCAGTTCGGCGGAGTTAGAGGAAATCCTGAAGATGATCAAAAAAGACAAGTAATCATGAGCTATTTATTTCACGTATCCATACTGCTGGCGGGCCTTTACCTTTTCTATTGGCTATTGTTACGGCGGGAGACTTTTTTCCAGCTAAACCGCTGGTTACTGATAGGGAGTTTAGTATTAGCGATTGGCTTGCCATTGCTTAAAGTACCTGCGGGGTGGTCATTACGTACAGCCCCCTCTACGATTGCGTTACCGGAGTTAGGCTTGAATACGAGAGATGAATCTTTGGAGGCAACGGAATTCACCTTGCCGGTGGAAGGTCTTCAGGAAGAACTGCAAACTGCGACAGCCCAAAAAAGCGCCATTAGCGAGCAGATCTCCACCATTGGGTTGCCTGGCTGGTTGTTTGTCATTTACCTGCTTGGCGTTGGTGTTTTCGCGGTAGCTTTCCTTCTACAGCTTATTGTGGTGTTGAGAAAGCGACGTGGATTAGCCACCATCCGGGATGGAGGATTCACGATCTACGAACTCGAAGATGATACTCCCCCGTTTTCTTTTGGAAAATGGATTTTCCTGAACCCAGGAAAGTATGACCCTGATACCTATCACCAAATACTGGAGCACGAAAAACTACACGTTGCCCAAGCACACACCCTGGATAAAGTGTTGGCAGAAATAGTCGTTGTGGCCCTTTGGTTTAATCCATTTGCGTGGATGATGCGAACAGCGATAACCAAGAACCTGGAATATTTGACGGATGCAGAGATGTTGGATGCGGGTATAGATGCCACGAGCTACCAACTCAGTTTGGTGAAGGTATCTGTTCCCCAATATGCTCTTAGTTTTTCCACTAATTACAATGAATCCTTTTTAAAATCCCGAGTAATTATGATGAATTCAAAAAAATCGAGTGCTAGCTCTAGTTGGAAGTACCTTTTACTATTACCAATGCTATTGCTTTCCGTACTAAGCCTGAACGCTACGCGGGTAGATATGCAGGATGGCCCGCTGTCTTCCGAGGCGGTGGCTGATAATCCTTCCACTACACCAAATGTGAGAGGCATACCGATTGGCGCTGAAGACCATGAAGATGGAGAAAAAGGCTGGAGTAAAGAACACCGGGAGACCATTACCAAAGAGTTTACTGCCGGAGCAAAAATGACCCTCGATGTTCATAATATTACGGGGGAGGTAAAAGTTCTCGGCTACTCCGGAGATAAAATTAAAGTAACAGTTGAGAAAGTGATTAAGGCTAAGTCAGATTCGGATTTACAACTTGGTATACAGGAGGTGAAGCTTGGTAGCCTGGAAAGGCCTGATCACTTATATCTCTACCACGAATCTCCTTACACCTCCATTAATGAGGACACGGGGAACTTTGAATTGGATAATTGTAATGGAGGAAATTGCTATGAATACCAGTTCTACCTCCATTATCAGGTAATGGTCCCTTACAATACGAACCTGAAGTTGTCCACCATTAATGGAGGGGATATTCTGGTGCAGAAAGTGGAGAGTGAATCCATTGAGGCCCGCCACATTAGTGGGAGTGTCTATATGAAAGAAGTGGCTGGCGTTCGTGAAGTGTATACGATCAGTGGCCATATTGAGGTAGGTTTTACGAAGAACCCCGTTACGCCGACTTCTTTTGTGTCCACTAGTGGATACGTTAAACTAGATCTCCAAGACGGTTTTGGCGGAGAAGTTACCTACAGCACTTTAAGTGGTAATCTCTATTCTTCTTTCCCCGTCAACGGTAAAAAGACGGATAAAGCGCTTGGTAGTTCTTCTTCCCCGGTGCGCATTGGTGCGGGAGGCGAACGAATGGAACTTCGATCCATTAGCGGGAGTCTGTACCTGAATTAGGGAGCGTCTTAACTACCTGTCTTTGAACGGTAGAGCTTAACCCAAAATGAATAGAAATGAGAATTCTGATATTGCTGACGCTAGTCGGCCTACCACTCCTATGCGCTGGCCAAAATGCCAGCCTCTCTGGAAAGCTATTGGAAGCCGGGGATGTTCCCGCCATTTTTGCGACGGTCGCACTGTATCAAACCCTGGATAGCTCCTTAGTCAAGGTCGTTACCAGTGACGAATCAGGTGACTTCAAACTCACCCATCTAACGGCGGGTAACTATTACCTGAGTGCCACCTATGTGGGCTACGAAACGTTGGTGCTCGATACGCTGGAGTTAACCGCCAAAGAAGACAGGGCTCTGGGGGTCTTTCATTTTTCTTCAGCTGTCGTGGGGCTGCAGGAAATTGCTGTGACGGCTACTCGCTCCTTGCTGGAAGTAAAAGCGGACCGGACGATCTTCAACGTAGCTGGTACTATTAATAGCGCAGGGTCAAATGCCATCTCTTTACTCCGAAAAGCACCTGGTGTAGTAGTCGGGAATAACGATGAAATATCAATTCTGGGGCGCTCCGGAGTACTGCTTTACGTAGACGGAAAACGCCTTCCTTTGAGTGGGCAGGAATTATCTGATTACCTCCGAAACCTCTCCGCAGAACAGATCGACCGGATCGAGATCATTACCAGCCCGGGAGCGAAGTACGAGGCGGAAGGCAATGGAGGAATTATCGATATCAGACTAAAACGAGCAGAAAACCTGGGCCTCAGCGGGAGCCTCGCCGCCTCCTACGGCCAGGGCCGGTATAACCAATCCAACCTGACCACTACGGCGGCTTACCGCAGTAAGCACATCAGTCTGTATGGGAACGTTGGACATTCTCAGGGCTCGCAGTACAATACAGCGATCTTTCGGAGTATCCTGAATGGGTTTTCCTTGGAAGAAACGGAAAACGGCTTGAGCAAATGGAATGGCATTTATGGGCGGTTGGGTATAGATATATTTCTAGGTAAAGAGCATACCCTTGGTGTATTGATAAGCGGTGGTGATTTTGTATTGCCCCGACGGAATATAAACCGAAACCTGATTGCCAGTGCTGCTAACCCCTCAAGCATTGACAGTATCCTTGTTGCTACCAACCAGGTGAAAATTTTGAGTAAGCGCCATCAGGTTAACCTGAATTACCGCTATGAAGGAGAAAAGGGGGCA
>CALIGP010000109.1 GCA_938021455.1 uncultured Lewinella sp.
CCTTTGCACCCGCGCTGTGCGCCCTCTTCTCCCTTCCCCCCTTTTCCTTTTTTCCCTTAACCCCACCTTAACACTTCCTCCACGTGTAAACACCTAATCTGCCGCATCTATCCTAAGACACAATGATGGAAGGTAGCAATACCGTTATCTTACCGTTGGAAAACTGATACTATGCGTTACCTGATACTGGCCCTACTGTTGGCCCTTACTGCTGCCATGATGGGACAAGACTATAAAGCCGCTTATAAAAAAGTCGAAAACCTTAGTGATGAAGGTAAATTTCGGAGTGCCCTCGAGGCAGTAAGCGAAATCTACGACATGGCCGCCGAAGCGGGCGACGAAGACGAAATGCTCAAGGCCATTGCCCACCGCGCTTCCTACACGGCACAGCTAGAAGAAGACGGTCTTGATGCCGCCATTAAACTGCTGCAAGCAGAACTAGCAACTAACAAAGACCGCCCGGTCGTCAGCCCCGTCCTGCACTTTATGTTGGGGCAGGGCCTCTACAGCTACGCCCAGCAAAACAGTTACCGCCTCCGCAACGCTACGGCCGCTACTGACGACGGTGCGCCTGCTGCCGATACGCCGCTGGCTGACTGGACCCTCCTTCAGCTCGTCACCGCCGCCGAAGAACACCTCCTGACTGCACTGGAAACCGCCCGTGCTAAGCGCACCCGCCTGGCGGAAATACCCGCCATCGTCTCTAACTCGACATCCGTCCGGGTAAGCGAACTGCCTACGCTCTATGACCTGCTGATGGAGCGGAGTATGGATATGCTCGGTAATCCACTGCTCAACGTAACGAACGCTGTTCCTTCCCAACCGGAAGCCTATGCGGTAACGGCTCGCGACTTTGTGAAACTGTCTCTTGACGACCTTGACGAAGACAGCGGTAATCGCCGTCGCCTCGCTCTTTATCAGGATTGGCTTAATTATCACCTGGAAACGGGCGGTGAGGCATTGCTCCGCGCTGACTTCAAGCGCATCGAATTCGTCAATAGCCTTAACCTGGAGGATAGCCTCTACGCCGCTAGCTTAGAGCGGATGTATCAGGAGTATCGTAGCGTACCCGGCCATGATTTACTCCTTCTTTCCCTGGCGCAACTCTACAATAACACGAACACTGAGTTGGACGACCTTCCCCTGGTTCGCGCACTGGAAATTCTGGATCGCATAACGGAGACTTCCCCTGAGGTGGTGTCCGGAGCCGACCGACTTCGCCGGGACATAAAATCCGTTGAGCTACGGCTAAGCGTACAGCAGGTTTACCCCAGAAAAGAAAACATTTTACTTTCTCAGAGCTACCGTAATGTCGATAAGGTGTTCTACCGCGTAGTGGCGATGCCCGGCAAGGATGACCCGGAGGAGAACCGAAGAGAACTAGAGGACAATCTGCCCCGCCTGCTAAAACTACCCGCTGCTGAGCAAAAAAGCTTTACACTTCAGACTAACGACGATTACGAGTCGCACACCACCGAAACGTGGACAAACGCACTGCCCGCCGGACGTTATTACTTGCTGGCTAGCGATAATGCTGACTTTAGCCTCCAAGAAGGCACCGTAATCATGAGCCATTTTCAGGTCAGCGACCTGGCCATCGTGCGCCTGGAGACATCAGAACAGGAATATTTTCAGATTGTAGACCGAATTACGGGAGCACCCAAAGCTGGCGTTCGCGTTGTCATTGAGCAGAAAAAAGGCTACCGGGACAGAAACTGGTCCCGCCTCCGCGCCGCCACTACCGGCGGCGATGGCCGGGTTGCCGTACCCATCAATGAGCGGGGTCAACTACGGCTACAGCTCGAAGACGCGGCGAGTAAAGATCGCTTCGTGAGTGAATCTACCTACTCCTCCGGCGTCCGTAACGAGCAGAAAAACCGCATCTATCCGGTTACCACTCTCTTTACCGATCGGGCCATCTACCGCCCCGGACAAACGGTAAAAGTCTATGGCTTGACCATGGAAAAGAACCAGGATAACATGCCCAAACAGCTGACGGGCGAAGACCGGACGCTGACCCTGCTGGACGCCAACTACCAGGAGGCCGGAAGCGTAGACGTGACCAGCGACCGACTCGGCCGCTTCAACGCCAGCTTCAAACTGCCAACGGGGGGGCTGACGGGTAACTTTACGATCCGGACGGAAGGTGGAAGCATTGCCTTCCGCGTAGAAGAATACAAGCGTCCCCGTTTCCTGGTGGAGTTGGAAGCGCCCGACTTCGTCGTGGCGGGCCAGGAAGCCGAAGTAACCGGCTCGGCTAAGCTCTACGCCGGCCCGGGCCTGAACGACGCTAAGGTGAATTACCGCGTCTTCGTTGAAGAAGTCCGCTACTACTGGTTTTACCGGGGCGGGGGGAGCTCTGGCGATCGTGAGCTGGTGGCCAGTGGAGAGACGACGACTGACGGAGACGGCAGTTTCAGCCTGACCTTTACGCCAGACGAAGGCCTGGCCCAGGGCCGCCGCCGCTACCGCTACGCCATCGAAACCGACGTCGCTGATGACACCGGTGAAACCCATGAGGCCAGCACTTCCGTCTCCCTTCGGGGCGAGAAGCCCGTCGTGGGCCTTAGTGTAGAAAATGATGCGATTGACGTGGCGGATAGCCTCGTCATTCTCGCCGCAGGCACCGACGAGAACCTGACCATCAGCGCGCGTATCGTGCCCGTCACGAAGCCCGGAATTGGGCTGCGGACGCGTAACTGGGGTTTCCCGGACCGCCCGGTGCTGAACCCGGCCGACTACAAAAAGCTCTTCCTCGGCATCGCCGCGGAGGAAACACCCGCTGACCCTGCAGAGTGGCCGGCCAAAAGCCTGCCCGTATTTGACGGCCGGCTGGAAGTGGTAGCTGGGAATGCGCGCCTCGCGGTGCCCGCCACTGCTTGGCCGACTGGTCACTACCGGCTGGAGTGGAATTACCCCGATGGCACCGCCGGAGAGGCGTCTTCTTTCACGGTTATGAACGTTGATAAAGGAGAATTGCCCGAAGGCCAACTTTATGCGCTGCTGGGGACAAAGCAGAAAGGGGAAGTTGGGAAGCCAATTACCCTGACCCTGATCTCCGCCGTAGACCTTCCCCACATCGACTTCGGCTGGCGGAGCCGGAATCTGCAGGAAGATGGTATTACGGAAGCTACCCGCCGAACGACCTTTAGCTACACCCCGACCGAAGAAGATCGGGGAGGGATTGGCTTTGGGATGGCTTTCTACCGTTTCGGAAAAGTCGTGCAGGAGCAGGGCCGCTTCGGCCCCGGTTGGGAGAACAAGCAACTACAGATTGACTACGCTACCTTCCGCGATAAGCTCCGCCCCGGCACTCCCGAACGGTGGACGTTGACGGTGAAGAACGCTGACGGCAGCCCCGTACCCGCCGCCGCCCTCGCCTCCATGTACGACGCAAGCCTGGACCAAATTTACACCGGCAGAAGCTGGGCGTTTAGCCCCTGGCCGACCTTCGGGTATTATGGCCAGATGGCGAATCAGCTGAATGGCGGATCGAATTCCTTCTACGGTATCTCACGTCGGGAATTTCCGGAAATGCCTGACATTCCGGGCTTACCC
>CALIGP010000110.1 GCA_938021455.1 uncultured Lewinella sp.
TCAACTCCGTGATCGACTCGGCCTAAACCTTAGCATTCCGTACCTGGTGTACCAGCTCAATGGCTGGCTTCGCTACTTCTATTCCGAAGCCGCCGCCGTCGAGTACATCCTGATAGCTTCTGGTGTGCAATTCCGTAAATCCTCCGCTGAACTCGAACTCATCTTCACCAATTTTGATGGATCGGAAGGTTCTGGCACCAGTAGCCCGGATTTCTGCGGGGATGTTATCATAATCAACACTTAGCACCCAATTAACGTTGGCTTTGGCCAGTTTCAGGCGCCCCCGGGCGATGCTTTTTGCGTGCTCGAAGACTTCCACCTCTTTCACTTCACCGAAGATCCACATCAACATATCAAAGAAGTGAACACCGATATTGGTAGCAATTCCTCCGGATTTTGAGACATCTCCCTTCCAGCTGTGGTGGTACCATTTGCCACGGGAGGTGAAGTATTGCAAATCAACTTCATGGACCGTATCGGCCGGCATGGCGTCAATACGTTTCTTGAGTTCGATGACGCTGTCGTGCAGGCGAAGCTGCAGGATATTGTAAATATTACCGGGATACTCTGCTTCGAGTTCTGCGAGTGCATCAACGTTCCAGGGGTTGAGTACGATCGGCTTCTCGCAAATTACATCCGCGCCCAGGCGTAAACCGAACCGGATGTGGGCATCGTGAAGGTAATTGGGCGAGCAGATACTGACGTAATCGATTTTCACGCCCTTGCGCTTGAGTTTTTCCAGGTGCCGATCGAAGCGCTCGAATTCCGTAAAGAAGTCCGCCTCGGGGAAATAGCTATCGATGATACCAACCGAATCAAAGGGATCGTAGGCCGCTAGCAGT
This sequence comes from uncultured Lewinella sp., assembly GCA_938021455.1. Classification (GTDB taxonomy): domain Bacteria; phylum Bacteroidota; class Bacteroidia; order Chitinophagales; family Saprospiraceae; genus Neolewinella. The sequence goes on from CALIGP010000110.1 coordinate 843, forward strand.
TGGTTACCCGTGTCCTTAATCGCTTTCATATGACGGGGAGCGATGTAGCCGGCGGCGCCGATTAAGACGAAATTTTTCATGATGTAGCGCTCTTGTAAATTGACAGATTCAAAGTTGAAAATCAGCTAAATTCAGTAATTAATGTTTTTTGCGATCCGAGGCTTAAGGCCCAGTTCTTGCGATAGAACCTCCTCGCGCACTAGAAGTGAAAATTCTTGAGGCAATACTTTACCGAAGCGAAGGCTCGGTCATTGCAAGCCAGGGTTTTGGGTAATATGCCTGATCATTCACAGCAAATTGTAAAAATTACCTGAAGTGACCGAGCTCACTATATTGTATTTTGTATACCTGTAATATTTTTCGCTCAATTTTACCCGATGCGACGAAAGCACGATGCCGTGGGGCCACCATTATGAAATTTGGCCGGGCGCCAACAACCGAGCGAATCTTAACCATATCAGTGATCTATTTGAGCGGCAAATTTAACAACTTCATTTCACTTACTTCCTTGCCCATAAATTCCAGAGAAGTAAAGCAGCTTAACCCCAGGGATAACTTGAAAGAGCTAAAATTATACGGTGCGAACCTTCCCGAATTCCAGAAGATAAACCTGTTTGCTTTCGGGGCAGACGGCCCTTCCGCTTTCATCAAAATGCAGTCGGTGGCCATACTCGCTCACCCAGCCCAATTGCTTAGCAGGATTGCCCACCAAGAGGGCATATTCGGGCACATCCTTCGTCACTACGGCTCCTGCGCCAATCATGGCAAAGGCACCGATATCATTTCCACAAACTATGGTGGCATTAGCGCCAATAGAGGCTCCGCGTCCGACCCGGGTAGTCTGATACTGATCCCGGCGGTTGACCGCACTTCTGGGGTTAATGACGTTGGTAAAAACACAGGAAGGCCCCAGAAACACGTCGTCTGCACATATGACGCCAGTGTAAAGAGAAACGTTGTTCTGCACCTTTACATTTCGTCCAAGAACAACCCCGGAAGAGACCACTACGTTCTGGCCGATGTTACAACCTTCCCCCAGTTCACAACCAGCCATTAGATGACTGAAGTGCCATATCTTAGTTCCCTTTCCAATGGTGCATCCTTCATCAATGACGGCGGTAGGGTGGGAGAAGAAGTTGTCATTCATGACGGCGAAAATGATCTTAGTTTGTCAAGGTAAAGCTTTGCTACGAAAGTATCTCTGAATTTACTTTCCATCAACGCTCTTCCACGCTCTCCCATTATCTGGCATTCCGAAAATGGTTCAACTGCCGCCTTTAGAAAAGCATTCCCCAACGCGACCTCATCCTTCAGGGGGATCAACCACCCCGTTTCCCCGTCAATCACCACTTCTCTGCTTCCAGGCACGTCAAATGCGATCAGGGGCCGTCCGGTAGCAGCGGCTTCAAGTAGTACGCGAGGGCAGCCTTCTCGGTAAGAGGGCAACACAACGAAGGAGGCTTTGGCTAAAGCTGGCCGGACATCAGGGAGCTGTCCGAGAAATTCAACAAAGCCTTCTTCTTTCCAGGCCGATAACTCAGCAGAAGACACAGAAGCTGGATTCCCCTCATCAATATCTCCAATGACCTGAAAACTGAGAGTTGGGTCTACTTGACGCGCTAGCCTGGCGGCCTCGATAAATTCTCTGATTCCCTTATCTGACAACAACCTTCCTACAAAAAGAAATCGGCCAGGAGTTGCCTGCGAATAATCTACGTAAGCGTAGTGATCCAGGTCAATACCAGAACCTGGAGCTAGTTCCGAGATAGACGTGGATACGATACCCTGCTCTATGAACAGGTCTCTGTCGTCAGGATTATGGAAAAAGACAACTTGGGCCCGTCGCAAGGCCAAGCGGTACAATGTACTCACCAGCAACGTATTTGCCTTTCCGCCCAAAAAGGTGTAGCCTAAGCCGGTGATCGTCGCCATGCTTTTTCTACTAAGCCAGCGGGCGACCAGCGAACCATAGATGACTGGTTTAATGGTATAGTGTAATGCTACATCTACCTGCTTCTCACGATAAATTCGGCTTAGTTCGGAGATCAGTCTCAAATCATTAAAAGGATTTACGCTTTTTCGCTGTAGGTTCTTTAGGGGAATAAAGGAAGCCCCCTCGGCCTCTAATTCATTTACTCCTTCACCACTGGGGGCCAGCAAAACAACCCGGTAACCTTCGAGGAGAAAAGCCTTAATAATTGGCCTCCGAAAGTTAGATAAATTCCAAACCGAGTTGGAGACAATGGCTACTGTCATGGTGGGCAAGGGCTTATTTTTCATGTCTACCATGGCCTACCGTTTCGGCCCTTTGTATAGCGGGCAGATATTGCCCGCCCTTGGCTCCACCCTGCTTTTGCAAGCAAAACAATGCACCTGCATCTGTGCCCTTAAATTCTTCAATATGATGGATGGCATGCGCGGACACTTCGGCAGGTTCAGCGGGGTCGTTATACTTTGGCTTGGGTATTCTCATTTCTTCAAAGAAAACATGGCTCATCTCCGAATCATAATGCTGGCCTGTATGCACGATTACCTCCTCCATACCATGGTAACCACGAATGTAATTACTTAACGGAGCTGCCTTGATGAATTGAGGTCTCGCCCCAACGATGGTTACGATTTTTTTAATTCTCATTTTATTTTAAAACCTCACCAATACTTGTGGCCTCTTTCAGGAAGCGGATGGCGCCAGGTACTGGCGTAGTTCTGGAAGGTTAGGGGAGCTGATTACGGTCCCTGTCTTAGTCCATTGTTCGTAAGCAGTCGCTAACCATTGCTGTAATTGCGCCAGTTCTGGATCGGCGAATACAGCACCCGCATCCGCTTTCCCGATAATTTTTTTCATCTCCGGATCTCCTGGGCCTTTCACAAGCGCTAATATCGGACGCCCCGTTGCCAAATACTCCCAAAGCTTCGCCGTTAATACACCATAATAACCAGGAGCGGACCAGGTCAACAAAAGTAAAAGCTGAGCCTTAGCCTGTAGGTCTCGTGCTGCTTCAGCAGTAACCGAGGCTTTTATATCGAGCATTACTTCCGGAAGTCCGTGGGTAAATTGACGAAAGTATTGATCATCTTTTCCTCGGTAAATAAGCCGCAGCCTATTTTCATCAATGGTTCCTGCAGCCAGTAATTCTTGTAAAGCAGCCACCAGTTTTTCTGGCGTTCTCAGATCTGGATATAAACTTCCTGTGTATACGATCGTAAAATGCGAAGACAGCGGGGCTGTTTGGGCAGGAGGCAGCTTTGCCAATGCATTATACTTGACCTTTATGTTAGCGTGCCACCCTTTCATCTGTTGACGTTGCCCCTCCGATACCATCCACACCTCTTCTGCGGATCGGATGACTCGCTTTCCCCACCACCGCTGCAAGGCAGGCCACCAGATTGTTTGGTGAACTCCATCAACCGGCAGGTCCCTGAAGTCTGCAATCCACTTCAAGTCTGGAAACCGTTTTTTTAGCCTTGATGCTACAAGGTGATCCGACCATGGCCTAAAGGATGAAAACACGGTAGTTATGCCGTGTTTTTCTATCAATTTGCAAGCTTGCTGATAAGCTTTTCGTCGGTAAAGGGGACCACCGTCATCCGTTATCATCAGGAAGGGAAAAGCCTGGCGAAGAGGAAGCAGGCGACTTACAACTGTGTTTTTTGCGGCCTTGACGGAGATCGTTTTAACCTTCAGCAAGGAACGGAGGTCAGGAGCGTTTACGGAAATAGTTTCCTTTACATGGGGAAACTCAGCGCCCATTTTTTCTGCTGTTAAGACGTACAGGTCTCCGGCTTTTGCGAGTTCTTGGCCGATATAATAGGCACGTCGGGCGCCCGGTGAATTACCGGGCGAATAGAAATAAGCAAGCTGTAGCGTCTTCATTCTGCCCAACGAATATGCCACTGATGAAGAACAAAAAGGAACCAAACCGGATAGGCGTTAATGTAAGATGACGGGCTCAAATAGTCTTTGATGATTCCTTCAACGCTACCTGGCTTAAATTGAAATCTTTTGATAAAGCTTTGGTCAGCTGCCATATCCTGCAAACGGTCCACTAGTTTAGTTCTCAGCCATCGATCAAGAGGGATCGTGAACCCTCTCTTAGGTCCGTCAATCAACTTCTCGGGTAAAGACGCTGCTAACAATTGTCTCGGAAGAATTTTGGCCTTTCTTCCTCGCAGTTTATACCCCGGGGGCAATGTCATGGCGAAAGCAATCAGATCAGTGTCAAGAAAAGGCAAGCGAACTTCTAGGCCATTATACATGCTTGCTCGATCCACCTTCACCATTAGATCTCCTTCCATAAAGTTTTGCAGATCGTCCATGCCCATCTCACTTAATAACTCAGCACTTCCCCAATGTTTTTCTCTACGGCTCTTTGGCAAAACACCCAATCGGCTTAAAACACTTTGATCGGTGTAGTCTGAAGCCTGCTGGAAAAAAAATTCCGCAGAGGTGGCCGTAATACTTTCTGCTAGTTTGTATAGTTTTTCTTCCGTGTTAACTACTAGTAACCCTGATTTTTTAAGAAGTCTTGAAAGTCGATCCGGTCGACCAAAGCGAATACTATCTGCCATTAATTTTCGAGCGGCAAAGGGGATTTTTTTTAGATAGCGTTCGAAGTTTACAGTAGCCCGGTATTTAGCATAACCTCCAAACAGTTCGTCTCCTCCATCACCTCCTAGACAGCACTTTACCGTTTGACTTGTTCCCTCAGCTAAAAGATGAGTTGCAATGCCGGAAGCATCTCCAAACGGCTCGTCGTAGATATCCGCGTAAACGGGAATCAATCGTAGAAAATCATCTACGTTACAGTAAAACTCTGTGTGATCAGTCTTTAAGTGCTTGGCGATAGCGGCAGCGCGTGGCGCTTCATCAAAAACGGGGTCATCAAAACCCATCGTAAATGTTTTAACGGGCTCCTTGGTCAACCCTGACAGCGTTGCCGCGATAAGACTTGAATCAACCCCTCCGCTAAGTAACACGCCTACCGGAACATCCGACTGGAGCCTGCGCCGACAACTATTCTCAAAAATGGAGCGAAAACGGTCAACTGGATTTTTTTCTTTTGGCTGCTTTCGGCAACTACTGTGGTCAAAAAAAATGCCTTTGGTGATTTCTCCTGTTGTAGCCTTCAATTCCAGCCATTCTCCCTGCCTTAGTTTGTGCGTGTTTTGATACACTGTATCTGGAGCCGAAATATACCCTCTGCTTAGATACTCGCCAATAGTGTTGTGGTTGATGGAAGCGTCATGATCTGGGAACTCGCGTAACACCTTCATTTCAGATGCAAACAAAAAAGAACTGTTCGTTTGGCTGTAGTAGAGGGGCTTAATACCAAGAGGGTCCCGAGCGAGCAAGAGGGTTTCCCTTTCTTCATTCCATAAAGCGAAAGCAAACATTCCTTTTAAACGATGCAGCGCGGACTTCCCCCATTGCTTCAGAGCAATCAATAGGACTTCCGTATCAGAGGTGCTTTGGAATGTATGTCCTAATTGGATGAGTTGACTTCGTAGTTCACGATAGTTGTAAACCTCTCCGTTGTAGTTTAGGGTTAACGGTCCAACAGTCATTGGCTGGTGACCACCGGGGGAGATATCTATAACAGCTAAACGCCCGTGCATAAAGCTGACGTGACCTGAAGAATAGCTCCCGATTCCATCAGGCCCTCCGGAAGATAAGTGTCCACCTACCCTCTCCAGTATTTCAGGATCAAAACGAGAGCCTCTTTTTCTATTAATCGCCCCTGCTATCCGACACATATCAAAACAGATATTTTCCTTTCAAAACGCGGTTGCTAGCATTCGAAAAGGCGCCTTGTGTAAAAGAGGCCACGTAATCGCTTGAAAACGGAGCCCTCCCGGGATAAAAAAATAAGATTGATAGGAAATCTGATTCGAAGTTACTTCACCATTTTTTCAATACCACTCTTCTCCGGTTAAACTTGCATACACCTGTTCAATTCCACTTTTCAAGGAAATGGTATGCTTCCAACCCATAGCATTCAGCTTCCCTACATTCATAAGTTTCCGGGGAGTACCGTCAGGCTTTGTCATATCGTGAGATATTTCCCCTTGGTAACCTACCACCTCTTTTATGGTTTGGGCAAGTTCCAGTATGGCTAAGTCCTCTCCCGTACCAATGTTTACGAAGCCGTAGTCACTGAATTCTCTCATCAGAAACACACAAGCATCAGCCAAGTCATCCGCGTGAAGAAACTCTCGTTTGGGAAGCCCTGTCCCCCACATAACCACTTCTTTTTCGTTATTCACTTTCGCTTCATGAAACTTACGAATCAGTGCAGGTAAAACGTGGCTTGACTTCAGGTCGTAATTATCATTCGGACCATAAAGGTTAGTGGGCATTACTGAGATAAAATCACAGCCGTATTGATGCCGGTAGGCATCACACAGTTTTATCCCCGTAATTTTAGCTATTGCATAAGGTTCATTGGTAGGCTCAAGAGGCCCCGTGAGCAAAGCATCTTCTGTTAATGGCTGGGGTGCTAACTTAGGGTAGATGCAGGAAGAGCCTAAAAACATCAGTTTCGTTACACCATACACACGAGCAGCTTCGATAATATTGGCCTCAATCATGAGGTTATCATAGAGAAATTCTCCTCGGTAAGTGTTGTTCGCCAATATTCCGCCAACTTTAGCAGCGGCCAGAAAAACGTAATCAGGTCTTTCCTGGTCAAAGAACCGTTTAACCAGTTGCTGGTCTCTTAGGTCTAACTCTCGGCTTGTTCGGCTGACTATATTGCTAAATCCCGCCGCTTCCAGACTACGTTGAATGGCAGATCCTACCATGCCTCGATGGCCTGCGATATATATCTTGTCGGTCTTATTCATTAGATTATTACCTAAGCTATTCAAATTGATTTTTCACAGAAAATCCAGCATTTTTCAATAACTGATCGCGCCGGAACGTCTCAATGTCTGCCCGAACCATTTCGGCACACATCTCAGCCAAGGAATAAGTCGCTTCCCAACCAAGTTTTGCTTTTGCCTTAGCGGGATCTCCGAGTAACAGCTCAACTTCTGTTGGCCGAAAGTACCGTGGATCTATTTCCACGACCTCTTGCCCAACAGGTAGAGGGAAATCAGGATTATTAACTGCCGAGATGGTTCCCTTCTCCTCTATTCCTGTTCCAGACCATTGTAGTTCAACCCCTACTTCGCGGAAGCTCATGATAACGAAATCACGTACTGTAGTGGTAATTCCTGTAGCCAAAACAAAGTCCTCCGCTTCTTCCTGTTGCAGCATGCGCCACATCCCTTCTACATAATCTTTAGCGTGTCCCCAATCGCGTTTAGCATCAAGATTTCCCAAGAAAATTTTATCCTGTAGCCCAAGGCTTATTTTGGCGACGGCGCGAGTGATCTTTCGAGTAACGAAAGTCTCCCCCCGTAGCGGGGACTCGTGGTTGAAGAGGATACCATTGCAGGCATACATTCCATAAGCCTCTCGGTAGTTAACCGTAATCCAGTAAGCATACATCTTAGCTACCGCATAAGGAGAGCGAGGGTAAAAGGGCGTAGTTTCTGATTGAGGAACTTCCTGTACCAGGCCATACAACTCTGAAGTGGAAGCTTGATAGAACCTAGTCTTTTTAGTCAACCCAAGAAGGCGAATTGCTTCCAGAATTCGGGTTGTTCCAATGCCGTCTGCGTCTGCAGTATACTCAGGCATGTCGAAGCTAACCTTTACGTGACTCATTGCAGCAAGGTTATAAATTTCATCTGGCTGTACTTCTTTAACAATTCTTACCAGATTGGTAGAATCCGTTAAGTCTCCGTAATGGAGTACGAAGTTTCGGTTGTCTACGTGTGGATCCTGATAAAGATGGTCAATACGATCTGTATTGAACAGAGAGGCACGGCGCTTAATGCCATGAACTTCATAGCCTTTGCTGAGAAGGAGTTCGGAAAGGTAGGCTCCGTCTTGTCCGGTAATTCCGGTGATGAGGGCGCGTTTTGACATTTATAGTTAGTTTCTAGTTTAGTTACATATTTAACAACACCTGCTAACTTTCAATTGGCGGTCAACATAGCATTCAATCAAACATCGAAGTATTTTTCATCTTCCTTATAGTCCTGCTCCATCCAGGAGACCATATTCTGCAGCCCCTGGTGAGTAGTGTACTTCGGAGAGAAGCCTTCAGCCAGAAGTTTATCTGCCTTATGGAAAGTTTCTGTGCAGAACTTAGCTACCCGATTAGTTGAAATTGGTAGATCTTTACCCGTTATCTTGATCAACACATCAAATGGTAACGCGAGCGCGTAAACGGCCCAGTAGGGCAGCGTAACGGGGTCTTTTCTGTTCAAAGACTTAGAGATTTGGGTAGCAATTTCTCTACTCGTCAGTTGAGGTTCATCTGCATAATTATAGATGCTCACGCCGGGCACCATCTTTTCCATTAGATGTAGCGTTGCTTCTACTATGTTTTTCACGTAGGCAACCGACTTGATGTTTTTCCCATCACCGATATGAAAATACCGGCCTGCCCGAATCTGGTGAATAAGCCGAAACATGTTGGCAACGTTCCGCTCACCAAAAACAACCGTTGGGCGGATAATCAACACGGATCGATCGTCTTGCTCCGCGCACCATCGCTGCAAAACTTTTTCCCCCGCAAGTTTTGATGCTCCGTAAGGAAGGTTAGGATTTGGGGCAAGATTTTCGTCGCTTGGAACCTTATTGTTGCCGTAAACAGCCACCGAAGAGTAAAAAATAATTTCTTTGATACCGTGCCTGGTGGCTGCTTCACAAATTACTTCGGTCCCTTTCTCATTAGTCTTAAAGTAATCTTCTTCGCTCAGGCCAAAGTCTTTGTGTTCAGCAGCCAGTGAAACGATTCTATCACAGGCAAAGGAGGTAATGGCCCGTTCAACATCTTCGGGCTTACGAATATCCCCCTTAATGAAAGATGAATGGTAATCGAATTCCGGTTCCAGAAGATCAATATTACCGAATTCCTCCGATGCAAGAGCTTGGTGAAAATGATACCCAATGAAGCCTGATGCTCCGGTAAATAAGGTTCGTTTCATGCCTTGTTGATGAGATTATGATAAAGAGCAACCGTTTTTTTGTACATAGCCTCGCGAGTAAACCTTTGCTCAAACAACTCACGGGAGTTCCTCCCCATTTCCGCCAACTTGTCGGGTGATTTCATCATTTTTTCCAGCGCATTGGCAACAGCGTTTACGTCCTTTGGCGGGACTGTGATGCCATTGTAATCGTCAATCACCTGCTCTTTCACCCCGGCTACATCAGTAGCAAGAATTGGCAAGCCGAATGACAGCCCTTCCAGGATGGAAATCGGGAATCCTTCCCAGTTTGTAATCAGGGTTAGTAAATGGGACCGGCAAAGATAATCACCTACATTTGAAACTGCTCCCTTGAAATGAATACGATCTGTCAAATTGAGAGTACGTGTTTTCTCCGATAGCATTTCCATAAGTGGTCCATCCCCTAAAAAAAAGACTTCCCAATCAAGATTCTTGACTTTCGCCAGCGCTTCAATGAGCGTGAAATGATCTTTTTGCGGACGAAGTCCGGCAACCATCGTAATGGTAAACCGATCACTTTTTACTTTCTTATAGCGGCCGGCAATATCTTCTACCCCATTATGAATGGTTACAATTTTTGCTGCTTTAGCCACTTTCTTCTGCAGCCCATATTCCCGACCAGCTTCAGCTACCGTGATGATACCGTCAGAAATTCGGCCAGCAGCTCTTTCAGCCGTCAGGAAAACCATACGCTTTATGAACGGTATTCCGCCTTCAAAGGACCAACCATGAGAGGTGAAGGTATTGGGCATCTTAGCTCTTCGACACGCTATTCTTGATAATAAACCGGCCTTTGAAGAGTGAGAAGCCACCAGGTCCGGTTGATAGGTCTTTAGAAATGAGATTAAGTCCTTAACAAATTTTATATCTTTTCCCGGATTAATGGGATGTACCAGAGAGTTGAAAATTTTAAAAGATATACCTTCTGCATCCAGTAAGTCCGTTAGTGTACCAGCTGTACCCGTTACAACCATTACCTCATGGCCATTTTTTTTAAGCAGTACACACAAGTCCAATACGTGTTTTTGTGCGCCATAGAGCTCATGCCCGATGGTGATTACCTGTAATATTCTCATTTTTTTCATTTCAGCCAATCGCTTAATTCTCTTCCGGTCATTTTTTCTAGCTCCTGAACATCTTCTCTGAAGTGACTTTCAATAAGCCAAGCCCTGTCTTCAGCAGAAAGCGTTGGCACCTGAGAAGTTGTCTCTACCCCGGGCTTTCCAAAGATCATGCCCTTAAGGCCTGCCTTTTTAGCCATCTCAATGATCGGATACAGCCTTAGTGACCTTAAAATATTTCCGACTTTGTCTGCGGCAGCAGCAACATAGTAGTTTGGCGCAACGGCAGCCTCAAACGACTTTCCCGTCAGATGATCCGGTACCGGAACGTAGGCGATTCCCAGGAATTGACAAAGCTGGCGAACGTAAGCTTCCCGGTCGCTAACAAGGTCCTCCAGAAATAATATGTTCACAGAAGAAAACACCGCTTTCCAGGAAAGAATTACTTGATGATAGTAGCTACCGTCAATTACTTCTTTGTTCTCGACAGCCTCCCTGAATCCTCCCTTTATCTGCCCATACCGTACGCGGTGTAAATAAAGAGAAAAGGTTCTTTTAGCCGGGTCTCTGAGCGTACAAATAATTGGCACGTCGCCTAGATCATCTAGTATACGATCTGGTGCCTTAAGGTTCTCAAAATATGTAGGCCCTACCTCAAGTACGCAAGGCAAATCAGTAGTACTCTCAAAATGTTTTGCGTACCACCCAATGCCTTTGTGGTAATATTTATCAAAAAAGAAAGTCTCCTTAACTCCCTTTGCCACATTTACGTCGTCACGCCACTGCAGGTAAGCGTAAATCCAGCTTGTTCCTGCTTTCTGCGGACCAACGATTAGCGCTGTTGGTAATGTCATTATTTCTTTGGCTTTTGCTTACGCTTTCGAGTCACTAGATTAGCCCCTTGAACTTTACTTTTTGTGTGGGAGATGGGTTTACCCGCACCTTTATCCGATACATACCGCCCCCCAAAGTAGTTATTCAGTCGACCTTGGTCAATTACGACTGGGGAAGGGTTACCAGGGTGTGTGACTTGTTGCCCTCCAGTAAAGGTGTTTTCTGAGGATCTTTCGATCAGCATGGCTGGCAAATCTTTATTTTCCCGACTGTTGCCTTCACAATGAAGTCCCATCCAAGTATTATAATTCGCTGTCCCTTTCAGATGTACCCCATATCTTAAATTGAGCCGGGCATAGATTCCCGTAAAAGTGTTTGCATTTACCCAACATTTAGGAAATGAGCCATTAAGTACAAAGCCATCCTGATTATTAATTGCTTTCAGGTTAACGAAGGTAGACCAGGCAACCTGGCTTCCCTTTTCTCCTCCAAGACGAAACCCCGCCAGTTTACACCCTCTGGCCGTCAGATTTTCAAAGTGACCTCCCTGTCCACGATACCAGACAAACCCTTCAGCCGGGCTATTTACTACCGAGACATCTCTTATGGTCGTTCCGGGAGACTTTACGTAGACCGTGTTATTCAACTCCGCTCCGTTGCCGGTCCAGACCATTCCCTCCTTAAAACAGGAAGGAAATTCAATACGACGGGTCAACGCATATTTCTTCCGTTGGGTAACGAAACTTGCTCCTGTTTCACATGCTGTAGCAATCGCCCGTTCAAAGGCCGCATAGTCATCTGTCTGCCCGTCTCCCCGGGCACCAAACCATTCCGGCATCAGATAACCACCATCTTCAAATTCGGCCCGTACAAACGTCTTTCCGGCACCGTCTTTAACATAAAGTACTCCGTCAGCTTTCTGTTTAGTTGTTTGACGGAACCATCCACCACCTTTTCCTAAAATAAAAACCTGAGGTTGATTGACAGACTGCCTGGCCAGCATCTTTAGTTCCATAGCGGTATTTGATTCAGGGCTGATTCCACTCCCTGTAGTTCGGCTACAGCCCATCAGCAATAAAGCTGAGGCCATAAAAAGGTAAATTCCCGTAAGTCTCATGATCATTACTGTTTATTTAATTGCCAAACTTCTCTAAGGTCCCGCCCCAGCCAGTCCGACAAGTGATCCACTTCCAGCGAGAAATAATCCTCCAGCTGTTGGCGGGTCTCCGGCAGAAGCACGGGCTTCTCCCCTTCTTTGTATTCTCCATACAGTGCGCCGGTTACCCGCTTATTATACTTGATTTTAGTAATCAACTCCGGATGCCCCAACCTACGTACCAGGCCGGCACTAGCTTTAACCACTCTGGCTACCAGTGGGCTGCGGGCCTTACTGGCAGGCAATACTTTTTCGTTGAGGATTTCTTCAGACAGCCTTCCCTTCACTCCTAAGAAAGAAAAAAGATCATCCGCATATTGGCGGTTATCTACTCTTAAGTCTTCCATTAGTAGCACCTTGATCTGAGAGCGGTCGAAGTATTCTTCGTACTGCTTGAAAAAAGTGTAGTAATTCCCTCTCTCCTGCAGGTCCGGCCGTACGACAAGTGCCTCTTCAAAGGAACAGGAAAGGGTTCCGTTCCGACGAAGGAACAGATAATGCGAGAATGTTCTGTCCACTGGATTACGAATTGTACTTACCAATTTCACAGTAGGGTACTTCTCTTTGATCCGTGCTGGCACCTCCTTGGAAAAGACGTAAGTGTTGGAGACCTCCCCCAACAACTGTCCGCGTTCAGCATGCTTAAAAAACTTACTGTACCAATCGTCTCCCTTATGGAAATATTCTTCAAAGTACAACGTCTCCTTCGCGGAAGAAACACAAACCTCCGGGTGCTGATTCAGTATTTTGTAGACCCAGCTGGTACCACATTTACCCGGTCCAATTACAATGAAATCTAACTGGATACTCATGCGGTAAGTTTGTTTTTATTTCTCTGACGATACTCAATGACGGTTGCGAGTAGCAAGGCCGTAGATATGGCAATATATGGGAATATAGCCATCCGCATCCGAAATGCATTGCCAGCGTTATTGACGATGAAGCCCATAACCCCCACACTGGTAAAAAAGGTTAAAAAGAGGGCTAAGAACACTCGTTCTCTTTTTAGTCCAATCTTGATCAATCCGGAGAGGATATACTTTTTTCTGAGCCGCCAGAATCCAAATATCATTACAATGATAAAGGAAGAATCAATCGCAGCAAATACCTTAGGCACACTCGTGATCAACCAGGGAAAAGGTAGAACGATCATCCCAAGAGCTTGCAAGCCCCAGCGGGCATACCAGGGAATAGCGTGATAAATATTCGGGGGAACAATGTGGCTACCATCCCCAACACCTAACTCCCGGTCATAGCGATTAGAGGCATAGGTAGTAACAATGTCCACAGGTGACACCCCGACAGCACCAATGTTGGAAGTAACAAAACCGTAAGCGAAATAAGCAACTACTAGTCCTGGTAGGATGACCACAACGAACGATCCAACCATTAATAACAACTTGCTATTAACGCTCTTGGTATTCTTATAGTAAGATATTAAGCCCCACAGAATCAGAAAGCCGTAGGGGGCAAATAAGAAAGCAAACAACTCTGGTCGCATGCTAAAGATCATAAGAATAGAGAACAGGATGCCCAAAACAGGCAGATAGCTTTTGGTCAGGTAGAAGCGTATCAACGAGACTACGTTCATGGTCATGAATAAGTAGATCACCGGGTCCCGCAAGCCAAACATAGAAAAGTTTATGGCAGCCGGGTAGATCGTAAGAAATATCAGCACCAAAAAGGACGCCAAAGAACCAAAAATGCTCCTCAGACCAAAGAAGGCATAAACCGCCGCAAGGCTACTACAGAAGCCGTTGACCAGCAGCACATTCTCCCTGGCAATACCAAAGAGATAGGTAAAGGGATAATTCACAAAAAACTGAACCAAAAACGTAGGTTGAATCCGCCCTTCCAGTATTTCTGTTGCACCATAGTTCTCCGAGTACCAGTAGAACCAAAGCACAAAGTTACCAGCGGGTTTCCTCGGAAGAATCTGGTAATGCTCATTCAGAAGAATAAGTACTATTTTAAAGGCAAACACCCCTCCGGCAATTAAACCAAAGAAGAACTGTTGCTTCCTGTCTTTAACGAAAAGTGACATCAGAAGGAGCGACATCAAAAAAAACAATCCCAGCAGTAGCGTTCGGTAGAAATCTCCGGTGTACTCCGTAGCGGGAAAATCTTTATAGAAGTAACTAAGATCCATGATCTTACTTTAAGCTTACTTTTAGTATTTCTCCGTCCACCTCGTATGTGACCGTGTGATTCCGGGACAGTATCCTCGTTGCAGCGTACAATTTGTAAGGAAAAAAGAATAAGTCCGCCAGTCGGGATTTAAGCTTACCCAGTGGAAAGATTAGCAGTAACAAAGCCGGCAGACCGAAAAGGAGCTGCCCCGTAAGCAAGCCTGCCAATACGCAAATAAAAACCAGCAGATTCAAAAATTTATCGTATTGAATTCTAAAGTAGTCCGCTACATATCCTTCTTTAACCGCATAGTAAAAGGACGTCAGGTAACCCGTTTTCCCGTTGAGGCTCGTAAAAGCCGCCCACTTTGAGCTTGTCTTACGTTTAAAGTTGTTGTGATCAAATGCTTTTACCGGCAAGCCAACTATTTTGCCATCGCCATAAAACTGGGCGTAAAAGTCTTTTTCTTCGTTGTTAATAACCAACGGATGAAAAGACCGGCCACCTTCCACAAGCTTACGGTCTATCTGGAGAAAACCACAGGGCTTAATGAGTACACCTTCCCACTCAATTCCGTTATAATTTGCAATCTCGCGCTTCAGCTCCCCTTCCATGCTCAGCTCTCTTTCGTTCCACTGCCCCACAATGGCGCGGTGCTTTGCGTAAGCTTCTCCCGTGTCCAGAAACCAAGTTGGAGAGAGTGTCATATCACCATCCAGAAAGAGAATATTGTTATGTCTGGCGTGCTTAAGCCCTAAATGGCGCCCTAATGCGGCGGAGTAAAAAGTTGATGATGTGATAGCCAGAGTTCTCACCTCAGAATAGGAACGTGCCAACTCCAGGGAGCTGTCGGTAGAGTTACTGTCCACATAAATAATCTCATAGGATTTAATCAGTTGCCCGGCCCGTGTAATCGCAGTAATGACACTATCGATGGAGCGACCCAGAATTTTTTCCGCATTTTTTCCGATGATGACAACACTAAGCTGGTAACTCACTAGACGCTTTTTTGGGGGTGTCGAAAAGGTCGATGGGAACGATCAACATTGCACAATAGTATGGTAAAAGTTGTTGCCCCCCTAAGACTTATCTGATTTAGATTAAGACAAACCTCTTACCGGAGATAATATACTTCTACTGTTGCAAGCTTTTTCAATCACTTATACAGTAAGAAAGGTAACGAAAACAGAATGGATAGCAATGCCCAATAACTTTCCTTGCACCTGCGGCCGCGCCCAAAGAAATGCTTAAACAGAGGAAAAGGAGCTGGGCGCAAACGCAGGATGCAATGGAGGTTTTTAAGGAGCAAACTGCTACAGCAAGCCGGCTACTCCACACCCTGATGCTGTATTTCACCTAGAAATGGTTACTTCAGTAATTTTCGGCGAAGGTAAAAATCCTGTAATCGGTGCAGTATTCTTGAGAGCGGCTTGCCCGAAAGATATTCCGCTACCAGCCTTCTCCTTTCTAACAGTCTCTTTTCCAATTGCTGATCAGAAACTCCTCCCTTTTCATAATTGCAAATGACCAGTTCTGCTTTTTTCCCAAAGAACCCGCCGTATTTTTCATAGAGTCGCAAGAGCAATTCCATATCAGCACTCAGGCCATATTCTTTATGGCGGTACATTAGTTCCTGACGGGGCACCAGGGAAAGATTGAAAAATATA